>JAOUFL010000008.1 GCA_029858245.1 Candidatus Zixiibacteriota bacterium | reverse complement strand
GGAAAAACGCAGAGGAGGAGAAAAAATATTTAGAGGAGGTCAAGAGTAGAAAAGAACACGGGGAAAGAGAAGAAAGAGACCATAGTGTGGTCTTCGTTTCGGTCTTCTCGCCTGTGGAAAAAACCATACTGACTTTGACTTCCGTTTTGATGATTTTGAGTCTTTTCCTTCCCTGGTTTAATTTCTCCCGGGGAGAGACGGTTATGCGCTATAATGCCCTGCAATACCTGGTTAAATTCGGAAACCTGATGACCTATTCTGGTTTAGGAGGAACACTTATGGGAATCCTGGCGGTATTGTTTCTGTTAATAATTATCATTTCTTTTCTATTGGGAATTTTCAACCTGCTATCCATATACAGCAAGGCCAGTCTGGAAGAAAGATATCTTCTTAAGGTCAAAAGGACACTTAGATTCAATTCAATAACTTTCGTTCTGTGGATTGTAGCAATCGTCCTGTCAATAATAGGGATAACCACTCCCCTGGCCAGTGCTTTCGGAGTAAAACAGCTCAGGGAAGTTTTCAATGTGGTTACCCTGGTGAGCATATCCGGGATAGGTCTGTGGATCAGCTTAGGATGTTGGGTCTTGAATAGTGTTAAAGCCAATGATTTATAAGAGGTTGAAGGAGGTCAGGATGAGATAGGCTGTTGTAAGATAAAAAGAGAAATTTGAATTTAAATTCTAAACATTAAAGGAGGTATTTTTCGTGAAACAATCTGTATTCGTAACTCTGGTTTTGGTGGTCTCCTTAGCAGTAGGATTTTTAATCTGGAGTCAGTTGCCCACATACCTGAGAGAGGGAGGACCACTGGTTGGAGTACTGATCTCTTTATCCGTTATGCTTTTGGCTTTTATCCTGGAAAGACTTTTCACCTTGAGAAAAGCTCGGGGAAAAGCTTCGGTTCAGTCCTTTTTCAAGAATGTGATAATGATGCTGGATAAAGAAGATTTTGATAGTGCAGTTGCTGCCTGTGATAAGCAGAGAGGAACAACCGCTAATGTGCTAAGGGCTGGAATTGAGAGATACAAACAGTTGAAGGATGCAGGCATTTCCTCAGAGAAGCGATTAAGCGAGACTCAGAGAGCAATAGAGGAAGCCAATGCTTTAGAGGTTCCACTTTTAGAGAGGAACTTAATCGCTCTGTCCACTATCGCCTCTATCGCAACTATGGTAGGTCTTTTAGGAACCACCATCGGTATGATCAGGGCATTTGCGGCGACTTCACAAAGGGTTGGAGGAGTGGTGGATGCTATGATGTTGGCAAGAGGAATAGCTGAAGCTTTAGTAAATACTGCCGGAGGGCTTTTCAACGCTATCATAGGTATTGTGGCATATAATTTCTTCGTTAATAAAGTGGATGCTTTTAACTATACTATGGATGAGGCATCTTATGAGGTTTTACAGCTTCTGAAGAACAAGGAGGCTGAAAAGTAATGTTAAAGAAGATGAAAAGGAGAATAGGGATCAAAATCGATATGACCCCTATGGTAGATATCGCTTTTCTGCTTTTAATCTTCTATATGACTACAACCCAGTTTAAACCTCCGGAGAAGAAAACAGTAGCTCTTCCATCCTCACATTCCGAGATTAAGCTTCCGGAAACAGATATACTGACGATAACCATTACCAAAGAAGACTCAATTTTTGTTGATTATTTATCCAGAAAAGAAGTTGAGATTCAGGGGAAAAAGGAAAGAGTTACGGAAAGAATTTATGAAGAAGCAAATCTCAATACGGTGGTTGGAATCATAAATTCCATCCGGGCAAAATACCCCCGGATTTTTGTGGTGATTAAAGCAGATAAGGAAGCTCGTTATGGGACGATGCAGAGTCTAATGACTACGATGAGGGACAACTATATGCCGAGATTCCAGTTGGTTACCGAGACGGAGACCGGAAGTTAAGGAGACCATATAAAGCAATTTTGCTTAAGGAGTGATTTTTTATGGCAGGTGTTGATGTAGGAGGACCAAGTCCTCGAGGGAAAAAGGGTACCGGGTTAAGAAGACCCAAAAGAAGGATAGGGATCCGTATAGATATGACCCCTATGGTAGATATCGCATTTCTATTGTTGATTTTCTATATGGTAACCACAATTTTCAGCATGCCTCAGGCAATGGAGATCAACCTTCCTCCAGAGGATGTTCCAGTCCCGATTGCGGAATCCAATCTTTTAACCATTAGAGTAGACCAGGAAGGAAAAATGTTCTGGTCTATGGGTATAGAGAAGCCAGAGCCATTACCCGATGATTCATTAAGAGCACTGCTTTCAGCGAAGAATCAGGAAAGACCGAAGCTGGTTACCCTGATCAAAATTCATAAAGACGCCAGGTATTTTAAAATGGTAGATATTATCGATGAGATTCAGATGATTGAAAGACAGATAAAAGAGCGTAACGATAAATTCAGTTACCGTTTCAGCTTTGCTCCTTTTACTGACGAAGATGAAGGGCTTATCACCGGAAAGCTCAAGCCCAAAGGAGGGAGTAAAAAATGAGAGTAGCAACCCCTTATGGAGCATTCGAGCTTAAAAGAGTATATCAAAAGAATTTAGGTATGGCAGTATTACTTGCCGGGCTGGTGCATATTCTTCTGATTGGGTCCTTTCTGGTTTTTTCACATATCACATCACAAAAACCTACAGCTACCAGGGTGATAACCATAAAGAGTATAGCAGAGTTAGGAGCGCCTCCTTCTTTATCCCAGGCTCAAGCCAGGCAGGTAGCAGTAGCAGCACCGGCTGCAGCTGCAGCACCATCCGTTGGTATCCCTGAAGCAGTTCCGGATGATGAAGCTAAGGAAACCGTAACTTTAGCTTCACAAACAGAGTTAGGAGCATTGCAAAATCCCACAATTGCTACTGAGGGGACAGGAAGAGAGGACATAGTTATTGATATTCCAGAGGAAGAATATCTGCCCACAGCAGACGAGTTTATACCATATGAGGAAGCTCCAGTACCCATAAAATGGATCAAGCCAAAATATCCGGAGCTGGCTGAAAAGGCAGGAGTAGAGGGGATGGTCTGGGTACAGGCACTGGTAGATAAGCATGGAAAAGTCAGGGATGCTAAATGTATTAAAACCGGTAGTGTGAACCCGGATATCTTTTGCGATGCAGCAGTTGAAGCTGCCAAGCAGAATGAATACAAACCTGCCATCAGCAATAAGGAGCCAGTAGCAGTCTGGGTACAATATAAAGTGGAGTTTCTATTAAAATAGCTTAAAGGAAACAATTATAGGATGTTCTTTATTAGAAAAAAATTATAAGGCAGTTTATATAAAACTGCCTTTTGTTTTTTAATCAGTTAGTTTTCCCCAGGGAGGTAGGATGTCAAAAGTCATCAGGTTATTAAACGGGTTTTTTTTACTCTTTTCATTTTCAATTTTACCAGGCAATATCCTGGCCGGTGAAGGAGATGTGCTTTTACCTCCCTTTGACCGCACGGTTAATCTGGCATTATATTTTGTATTAATTTCTGCCATCTTAGGATTAGCCTATGGGCTCTATTTGGCTTTCAAGGTTATTAAAAAAGAACAGGGTACTCCTAAGATGATAGAGGTGGCTAAAGCTATCCAGGATGGAGCCAAAGCCTACCTTACCCGTCAGTTCAGGGTTATGTTTATTTTCATAATATTTCTGACAATTTTACTATTTTTCGTTTATAAAAATATCTATGTCCTCCCAAATGGAAACCCGGACTGGAAGTTGATCTGGGGGATCGCCTTTTCTTTTTTAGCAGGATCAACCCTGTCAGCTATGACCGGGCTTATCGGGATGTCGGTTGCAGTGAGGGGTAATGTGAGGGTAGCTCATGCAGCCAGAACTTCCTTTAAAAATGCCCTGGAGACCGCTTTTCAATCCGGCACGGTTACCGGGATGTTCACCATTGGGATGGGGCTGGTAGGAGCAACAATCATATTTATGATTTTCAGAGAGAAGTCTATGATGGTGCTGCTAGGATTTGGTTTCGGAGGAAGCCTGGTGGCTCTATTTATGAGGGTAGGTGGAGGAATCTTTACCAAGGCAGCAGATGTAGGAGCGGATCTGGTGGGTAAGATTGAAGCTGGCATTCCAGAGGATGACCCCAGAAATGCAGCAGTGATTGCGGACAACGTTGGGGATAATGTGGGTGACTGCGCTGGAATGGCAGCAGACCTTTTCGAATCTTACGAGGTCACACTGGTGGCGGCTATGATCCTGGGAGCTTCCTATGCTGTTTTTAACCCCACTCCCTTTGGCAGGGATTTAGCTTTGAAATTGATCGTCTTCCCTCTCTTAGTCAGGGCAGTAGGGGTTTTCGCTTCCATCCTGGGAACCTGGAGTGTAAAAGGTAAAGACAGGAAAGATTTCAACCCGATGAGACCTATCCAGAATGGGTTTGTGGCCTCTGCGGTGACATCAACTATAGGCTTCGGTATAATAAACTATTTCTATATAAAAACACCCTGGGGTACACCGGATATGAGATTTTTCTGGGCGACGTTCTCAGGAATTATCCTGGCTGTACTAATCAGCTATCTGACCGAGTACTATACTGCTGTGGAGTACAGTCCGGTTAAAGAGACTGCGAGAGCAACCAAAACAGGACCAGCAACCACAATTCTGTCCGGATTCTCTGAAGGCATGGAATCAACGGTTTTATCCATTATAGTAATCTCTATTACCATTCTAGGTTCAAATCTCATTTTTAGCGGTAACGTTGCCTTGGCAGCTTATGGTATAGCATTAGCCGGGATGGGCATGCTCACCACAACCGGAATCATTGTCTCTATGGATTCCTATGGTCCAGTATCGGATAATGCTAACGGTATTTTCGAGATGTCCAAGGTCTTAGAGGAGGATAAAAATCCAGAAGCTTATCATATAGTGCACAAACTGGACGCGGTAGGAAATACAACCAAGGCAGTTACCAAGGGTTTCGCCATAGGCTCTGCGGTGATAGCTGCAGTTTCACTTTTCAGGTCTTACGGCTCTGATATAAACCTGCTTGATCCAGCTTTGAGGTTTTTTGAGACAGGCATTCAGATTAATCTGCCCAAAGCTTTTGTTGGTCTTCTCATCGGCGGAGCCATGCCTTTCCTTTTCAGCTCCTTAGCTATACGAGCAGTGGGTAGGGCAGCTTTTCAAGTGGTGGAGGAGGTAAGAAGACAGTTTAGAGAGATACCCGGTATAATGGAGGGGAAAAACAAGCCCGAATATTATAAGTGTGTGAATATATCCACTGCCGCAGCTCAAAGGGAGCTTGTTACACCCGGGCTTTTGGCTATACTTTCTCCTTTGATAGTCGGATTCCTCTTAGGAGTAGAGGGATTAGGAGGATTTTTAGCCGGGACAATCTTAACCGGTCAGCTCTTGGCAGTTATGCTTTCCAATGCAGGTGGAATCTGGGATAATGCTAAAAAGACTATTGAAGCAGGACTTTATGGTGGAAAGGGCTCGGAGGCTCATAAAGCCAGCGTGATTGGAGATACGGTTGGCGACCCCTTCAAGGATACTGCTGGTCCGTCACTTAATCCCTTAATAAAAGTAATGAATTTAGTCTCGATTCTTATTCTACCACTGCTCATAGGTAAAAGCCAGCTTTCGACCGGGCTCAAAATTCCCATGGCTTTTATTGCATGTCTGGTACTGATAGTAGCGTTGTTGATCGGTAAAAGAGCAGGGAGAGTTAAAGATTAAGAGTTAAAGATTTAAAAATTAAATCCTCATGATTTTATTGGTTCTATTTTTTATTCCGATATTTTTTCCATTCAATTACTGAAATTTCCCCCTGCAACTCCATTTTTCGTTGATTTTTGAAACTTTTTAGTGTTTATTTCGTTAAAATAAATTGTAACCTTTTTTTAAACGGAGGAAAGATGGACGAGGGAAAAAAATCTATTGAGCCTGAAGCAGTGGAGAAAATGGGATTTCTCTCCAGGATTGCCGGCATATTTTTCGAACCCAGAAAAGTTTTTAATTTTTTGAATAATAAACCTTCGTGGTTTCCAGCTTTTATTCTCATTCTGGTTATCTCCATTATCGTAGCGCAGATAATTCTGCCTCAAAGTCTTCTTTTGCAAAAGGAGATAGTCTCCCAGATACCCCAATTATCCTCAGCCCCTCCTGAAGTTCTGGATAAGATAGCAGAGGTTGACACCGCCAAGAGAATAAATTCTGCCGTGGGTGAGATATTAAAAAATCTCATAGGGATTTTCCTGCTTACCTCCCTGGTTTATTTCTTCTGCAACATCATACTGGGCGGAGATAGCAGATATAAGAAGGTTCTATCAGTGGTAACCTATGCTTCCTTTGTTCCTATTCTGGGGGCAGTTCTGAAAACCCCACTTATTATAGTAAAGAATTCTGCTGACATTCAAACGAGCTTAGCTTTGTTGATGCCGGAAGGTGACGTTACCAAAATCAGATATTTACTGCTCTCTTTTGTGGATATCTTCTCCATCTGGGAGATAATCCTGATAGCCCTGGGTTTGACTGTACTGTATAAGTTCACCAAGGGCAAAGCCTATACAGCTTCCCTGATAAGCTGGCTCGTTCTGGCTATATTTGGCATAGGATTAAGTGTTCTGGGAATGTCTATATCGGGTGTCCCGATTAGCTGGTAAGAATTACTTATAAAAGGAGTGAAGATGAGAAAGGTAATTACTCTATCGATTTGCTTAATACTTATCCTGGGGATCAGCTTTTCAGTTTTGGCGCAAATGCCTCAAAAGAAGGTTCTCACCATAGAGGACTGTGTCAATATCGCTCTGAAAAATAGCTTCACCGCTCGTTCTGCACAGGAGAATTATCAGTCAGCCAGATGGGAACTATTAGGTGGCTGGTCTGGTTTATTGCCCAGGCTCGATCTTGGTTCAGGCTGGCGCAGGACAAGTGAGGATCTCCTGGATTTCAGGCTGGGTCAGTTGATAAGTTCTCGAGATCGATATAGTTTCAATTTAGGACTCACCCAAACCATTTTCAATGGTGGGGCAAACTGGGCTAACTATAATCTGAAAAAGGCAGGTAAAAAGTCTGCCTGGGATGATTTAAAATTAGCTGATAAATCAGTGGAGTTAAATATCAAAGAGGGTTGTTATGATCTTTTAAAAGCCCAGATGCTATACGAGGTACAAAAGGATGCGGTGAAGAAAAGCGTAGAACAGCTTAATATGGCAAAAGCAAGATACGATTTAGGCTCAGCCTCTCTTTCCGATTATCTCAAGGCTAAAGTTCAGCTGGGGAACGATAGCCTGAATTTAATCACCTATGCCAATAATGTTAGATTAACAGAAGCTTCCCTTAATAGCCTGTTAGGTCTTGATATAAACACACCCCTAGAGATCGATGCCAGGCTGGAATATAAAAAATTAGAAACCAATTTGGAATCTGAGCTAAAAAGCGCTTTGGAAAAACATCCCCAGATAGATAAGTCCAGGATGGGGGTGAATCAGGCTCATTCCAGTCTCACCATTGCCAGAAGTGCCAATTTCCCCAGTATATCTTTCTTCGGGGATTACTCCTGGAGTGATATTGAATTTCCCAGCTCAAGCAGCGACTGGAAAAATTATGATTCCTGGGATATAGGGATAAGGTTGAGTATTAATTTATTTGAAGGTTTTGCCACTACCTCCAATGTGAGAAGTGCCAAGGCCAACCTTAACTTAGCCAGAGAAAACCTAAAACAGAGTAAAAGGGATTTGGAACTTGAAGTGAGACAGGCATTTCTTTCCGTGAAGGAAGCCGAGCAAAAGATACAATTAACCGAGGAGGCTTTGAAATCAGCGGAGGAGGATTTGAAGTTAACTCAGGAGAAATATAATTTGGGTGCAGCCTCGATGTTGGAACTTCTGGATGCAAATGTCTCCTATAAAACCGCTAAAAGCAATCAGGTTCAAGCCCTTTACGATTACAATTTAGCTGTTGCCAAGTACGAGAAGGCAATTGGTAAATGATAAATTAAATAAACCGGAGGAATTCATAGATGAAGAAAAGAAACAAAATCATAATTATAATCGGTGTAATTGCCATAATATTAATTTTCGTCATGGTAAATCTTTTCAGGTCTGGAGAAAAAACCTATAAGGTAGAGGTGGATAAGGTTAAAAAGGGTGATTTAGCATCTGTAGTAACCGGAAGCGGTAAAATTCAGGCGATTAAGGATGTTAAGATCAGCGCTACTGTCCCCGGAGTTATAATAAACCTCCCGGTCGAAGATGGAGATATGGTTAAAAAAGGACAGTTATTAGTTCAGATCGACCCTGCGGAGTATAACTCCATGGTAGATCAATCCACAGCGCAGATGAACTCTGCAAAAGCAAATCTGGAACAAACAGGGCTGGTTTACGAACGCCAGAAAAAGCTATATGAGAAAAATCTAACTTCCCAGGAACAATACGATCAAGCTCTGACTCTGTATAATGTAGCTAAAGCTCAGTATGAGCAATCCGTGGCTTCCTTAAAGCAGGCAAAAGACCTTCTGGCAAAAACCACCATCAACTCTCCTATGACCGGGAAGATTACCGAATTGAAGAAAAAAGAGGGAGAGATGGTAACCGGGGCTACTTACAATCCCACCGAGATTATGACCGTTTCGGACTTAGCTGAGTTCGAGGTTGAGGTGGAGATAGACGAGACCGATATCGCAGAGGTGAAATTAGGTCAGGAGACCGAAATTGAAATAGATGCATTTCCGGATACCACCTTTGAGGGAGAGGTTTCAGAGATAGGGAATGCAGCCAAGGTATCCGGTTATGGCACCCAGGACCAGGTGGTGAATTTTTTAGTCAAGATATTAATAAAGAACGAGATTAAGGGAATAAAACCAGGGATGTCGGCTTCAGTTGATATAACTACTGCTTCTCATCAAAACATTCTGAACATACCTATAGCTGCTATAGTGATGAGGGAGGAGAAAAAAGATACTCTGAATACCAAATCCAAAGAAGGTGAAGCTGGAGCTTCGACCTCCCCGGAGCAAAAAGCTGATGAAAAAAAGAAGAAGAAAGAAATAGAGGGGGTCTTTTTGGTAGAGAAAAGCAGAGCGAAGTTCGTTCCGGTGAAGACCGGTATTGCTGACCAGCAGAATATAGAAGTAGTTGAGGGCTTGAAAGAGGATAACCAGATAATTACCGGCAGTTATAAAATGCTAAGAACATTGAAAGATGGTAATAAGGTGAAGATAGAGAAAAAAGCGAAAAAAGAGGAAAGTAAAAGTGCTGATTAAAACCGAAAATCTCTGGAAAGTATATGAGATAGGGACTGAGAAGGTTCAAGCTGTCAGAGGTATAAATCTGGAAATTGAGAAAGGGGAGTATATGGCGATTATGGGACCTTCAGGCTCGGGTAAATCAACCCTGATGAATCTTATCGGGTGTCTGGATACGCCCTCTGAAGGCAAATATTATCTGAACAGCAGATTGGTGAGCGAGATGAATGACGATGAACTGGCTTTTATCCGCAATAAGGAAATTGGATTTGTTTTCCAGACTTTTAACCTCCTGCCGCGAGCATCTACCCTGCACAATGTAGAGCTTCCCTTAATCTATAACGGTACCGAATCAAAAGAGAGAATCCAGAGAGCGAAAAAGGCTCTGCAGATGGTGGATCTGGCAGAAAGGATGACTCACAAACCGAATGAGCTTTCAGGAGGAGAAAGACAAAGGGTAGCCATAGCTCGGGCAATAGTGAATAATCCTGCCCTGATTCTGGCAGACGAACCTACAGGGAACCTGGATACAGTTACCGGTAATGAAATTATGAAGCTCTTTGATCGACTTCACTCTGAGGGTAATACCATAATCATAATCACACACGAGTTTGACATAGCCAAATATGCGGATAGGATCGTGCATATAAGGGATGGAATGATAGAAAAGGAAGAGAGATTAAAATAGGTTATTTTTTGCAGGAGGGAAAATTTGCAGTTTTTTGAAAGCGTGGGGATTGCCCTAAGGTCACTTATCTCGAACAAGCTCAGGTCAATCCTTACCCTGATAGGAATGATCATAGGGGTTATGACAGTAATCGCTGTGGTCTCGATTATAGCGGGAATGAATAAATATGTAGCTGACAGGATATCAAGCTTAGGCTCTTCCACCTTTTTCGTAGATAAATTCGGAGCAATTGTAACTGATGAGGAATTTCATGAAGCACTTAAGAGAAAAGACCTTACCATGGAAGATATGGAGGCGATTAAGGAAAACTGCCCTTTGTGCTGGAAAGTAGGAGCCAGGCAGTTTACTACAAGAAAAGTGAAGTATAAAAAGGATTATATCAGCGACATCGCAGTGGTAGGAGCTACTTCCAATTTTTCCGAGATCATGGAGTTCAATGTGGAGAATGGAAGATCACACTCGGATTTTGAGGATGAGCATAACCGGAGGGTGGTTCTTATCGGATGGGAAATAGCAGACAAACTATTCTCCAGCCAGGATCCAATAGGCAAAAATATCAAGATAGGTGATTATTACTTTAAGGTTATAGGTGTAGCCGGAAAAAGAGGAAACTTTTTAGGGCAGAGCCAGGATAATTTCGTGTTGATTCCAATCACCACTTTTAATAAGCTCTTTGGCTCAAATCAGTTTCTGCTTATCTATGTCAGGGTAGAAGATTTCAGCACTATGCAGCAGGCTCAGGATCAGGCTAGACTGATACTCAGAACAAGAAGAGATGTACAGTACGATAAACCGGATGATTTCGATATTTCAACGGCAGAATCGATTATGAATATTTATCGCACTTTCACCGCCACAGCTTTTTTAGTTATGATCGGGATCTCCTCCATCGCCTTAGTGGTCGGCGGTATTGTCATAATGAACATAATGCTGGTTTCGGTCACAGAAAGAACCAGGGAGATCGGTGTAAGAAAAGCAGTAGGAGCAAAGAAAAAAAATATTTTATGGCAGTTTTTGGTTGAAGCTGTTACCTTATCACTGGTAGGAGGAGTGATAGGTATTATCCTGGGTGCTATGATTGCCAAGATAGTGGATATTGCCTCCCCGCTTCCAGCAGCTATTGAGCTCTGGTCAGTTATAGCCGGAGTAATCATAGCTACCTCAGTGGGTCTTTTCTTTGGGATTTTTCCAGCTATGAAAGCAGCTAAGCTGGATCCTATAGCTTGTTTAAGATATGAATAAGAAATAAAAAGTAATGAAATTTAAAATATGACTCTGTTTGAGATAAAAGAAGCTATTACCATGGCGCTGGCTGCGCTTAAGGCTAATAAAATGCGGTCCTTTTTAACTGTCCTGGGTGTCCTGGTCGGAGTTACATCAGTTATCGGAATGGTCTCCATTATTCAGGGTTTAAATAATAGTATGGCAAAACAGATTGAATCCTTAGGCTCCGATACCATCTATGTTACCAGGTTTGATATCGGAATCCAGTTAGGGAGAAGGTCGGAAGAGGAAAGGAAACGAAAACCTATTACTTTTGAGGATGCCATAGCAGTAAGAGAATTCTGCCCCTCGATTGGTGAGGTTTCTCCCCAGAACTGGGGACCAGGTCCAAAAGTAATAAAATTTGGTAAAGAAGAGGTGACCAATTTCGAGCTTTCAGGTGTTATGCCGGAATATGAGGTGGTGAACAATAACTTCATAGCCGAGGGTAGATTTTTCACAGATGCAGATATAAATTATCATGCTGATGTAGTGGTGTTAGGTGCGGATTTAGCAGAGAAGATATTCCCTTTCATGGACCCCATAGGTAAAGAAGTAAAGCTGGGTGGGGAAAACTTTTCACCCAGGAAATTCACAGTTATCGGGGTAATGGAAGAAAGACCCAACCTTCTGGATGAAAACATGAACAATTATGTGCTTTTACCTTACTGGACTTATATGCAGCTTTATCCAGATGAGAAGGAATTGCTTTTGGTTGCCAGGCCTGAATCTCCGGAGCTTATGTCCAAAGCTATTGACGAGATAACCGAGCTCATGAGAATAAGAAGGGCTGTTCCTCCGGAAAAACCAAATGATTTTGCTGTCTCAACACAGGATGATCTAATGGAGGTCTACCATCAGATAACCGGGGCTATATATTTAGTTATGGTGGTGATTTCTTCCATAGGATTGATGGTGGGGGGGGTAGGGGTGATGAACATAATGCTGGTTTCGGTTACAGAGAGGACCAGGGAAATCGGGATCAGAAAAGCTATCGGAGCAAAAAAAAGGAATATAATCTGGCAATTTTTAATTGAGGCTATGACCTTAAGCGGCACTGGAGGTATTCTGGGTATAATCATAGGGTTACTTTTAAGCCAGCTCATCGGTGCAGTCACACCATTACCTGCAAGTGTTTCCTTACCCTGGGTGATCATAGGTTTTTCGGTAGCAGTGGGTGTGGGATTGGTATTCGGGATATATCCAGCTTACCGGGCAGCAAAAGTAGATCCTATAGTTTCTCTGAGATACGAATAAAAAGGCCGGATCAAAGATTGATGAGGGGGTAAATTTATTAATAAAGATATAAAAAATTAAGTAGTTATTTTCGGATAATATATTTATATTTTAGTTATGAAAGAGAAAATTTTTCTTCTGGTTTTGAGCATATTTTTGCTGGTAACCAAGGTTTCCTTTTCGCAGACCGATTTCGGCTATACGGAGGAATCTGAGGAGCAAGGTTTTCTTATGGATTATGCTTATTTCACAGAAAACCAGAGCGATGACTGGAGAGTAGAGGTTTACTATAAGATATTCAACAATGCCTTAACTTTTGTAAAAGACCAGGATAGATTCAAAGCAAGGTACGAGATAGAAATCGTTCTTTTCGCTAAAAACAAGCAGGTTAATGCCAGCTCCCATGAGGAAGAGTATATAGTCGAAAGTTATGAGGAAACCCAGTCTTCCGTAAATTTCCTCATAAACCAGATTAATTTAAATCTCCCGGAAGGGGAGTATAAATTAAGTGTTAAGCTTATCGATAAGAATTCGCAAAAGGCGATTAAACAGGAACATCAACTTACCCTGCAATCCCTGGAGAAGAACAAAATTACTTTCAGCGGGTTGGAATTAGCTCGCAGTATAGAGGAGAAACCAGATTCCAGTAAATTTAATAAAAGGGGTCAAAAGGTAATCCCCAGTGTTTCCGCTACTTTTGGTGACCCGGAAAATCTTTTCTGGGTTTATTTAGAGCTCTATAATTTAAAATTGTCAGGCACCCTGGATTATTTGCTTATTTATGAAATAGAGGCAAACAACAAGGCTATAGTATACAGTGATACCTCGAAAATCACGCAGTTATCGAAAGCTGATCAGATTCTCTATGAGTTCAAGAAGATTCAGATAGACGGGATAGCAAACGGGTTATATAATCTCAGAGTGTTATTGCTAAACGAAAAAGGTAAGGAGATAACAAAAACACAAAAGGAGCTGGAGATAAAATGGTCACTGCTCTATCAGTTGAAAGCCGATTATCAGCAAGCAGTTGACCTTATGCGTTATGTTGCCAATACCAGAGAGCTGAACGAGTTAAAGGAAGTGGAGGGGGAAGAAAGAATTAAAAAGTGGCAGGAGTTCTGGAAGTCCAAAGACCCAACTCCCGATACACCGGAAAACGAGTTAAAGGACGAGTATTATAAAAGGGTGGGATATGCTAATGCTCATTTTCGTATATATGATAAGGAAGGATATAAAACCGATATGGGGATGGTCTACATTAAATTCGGGGCACCGGATGAGGTAGACCGACATCCCTTTGAGCTCAACTCACGACCATATCAGATCTGGTACTATTATCGCCTGAATCGTCGATTCCTGTTTGTGGACGTAACCGGTTATGGAGAGTATGAACTTCAATATCCCTACAAAGAAGGAAGGCAATAATTTAAAATATTAGAAACTCTATTAGAAAGCAACTTTATCAAAGGAGAATAAAATGAGAAAACAGATAAAAAAAATCTCCGGGGTGACTCTCCTATTAGTTTTAACCTTTTTTATTTCCCCTGCTCAGAACCAGGCGCAAAGTATGCCTTCTGATTCACTTAAACTGAATTTAGACTATTCTGTTTTCAATTATTTGCAAGATCCAACTAAAAGCTATTTAGAGGTTTATTACTCCCTGGAACAGAAGGAGCTGGACTATATAAAACAAATGGAGGGGTACGGAACCGTTATATCTCTTGAGCTTAGCCTGAGAAATCAGAAAGGTGAAGTAATTAAGGAGAAAAAATGGAAGGTGGGAAGTCTGGTAATGGACCTGGAAAAGGTAAAAACCTCTGATGCCCAGACAGTCGATATACTGGGGGATACCATAAATCCGGGTGTCTATTACCTGGAGTTAAAAGTTGCAGACCTTAATTCAAATAGAGTAGGAGTCATACAGCGTGAAATTCATGTTCCTGATTTCAAAGGGGAATCATTACAATTTAGCGATGTCCAGCTTGCTTTGAATTTAAAAGAAGAAGATAGTTTGAATGTAAAATTCAACAAGTCAGGTATGAGCATATTACCTAATCCCAAAGGGGAATATATCTCAAGAGAGGGTATGCTCTATTTATATGCGGAATTGTATAATCTTCAGTTTAAACCGCAAAATGAGAAAAAGGGGTATTCCTTAAGTTACTCCATCCTGAATTCGACCGGCTCAAATCCAAGGGATTATGGTACCCAGGTCAATTCCAAACCAGGCAGCTCCGCGGCAGTGATAAGTGCTCTGAATATCAGCTCCTTGTCCCCGGGGGAATATATTTTAAAACTAACGGCTAAGGATATGGATTCAGGGGAGGAGACTACAAGGTCTAAACCTTTTAAGGTATTAACTTCTTCTTTAAAAGAAATCAAGGCTGAACCAGAAACTGAGGAAGACGCAAAGGTTCTCAGAAATATGCTCTCTTATATCGCAAGCAGGGAAGAGCTGAATATGTACGATGAGCTTAATTTGGCTGGTAAAAGGCAGTTCATCAGTGATTTCTGGAAAAGGAATGATCCGGATCCATCTACACCGGAGAACGAATTTAAAATCGAATATTATGACAGATGGGAAAAAGCTAAAAATAGATACTCATCCAGTCAGGTGGAAAGGGATGGATGGAAAACTGACATGGGCAGGGTCTTCATACTGTACGGTGAGCCGGATGATATCGAAAGACACCCTTACTCCATATCCTCATTATCCTGGGAAAGGTGGAACTATGATCATATACAGGGTGGGGTATACTTTATCTTTTTAGATGAGCAAGGTTATGGGGTTTATAGAATAATTCACTCCACAGCTAAAGGTGAGATAAAAAATCCTCGCTGGCAGGAAAGGGTTGATACTGAAGGAGCAAGTGATATTATCGATTATTAAGGAAAAAAGAGATCGGAATTAAGTCTTTATGATCAAGACCTTTAATCTGACCAAGCTCTTTCAGGACAGGAAAAGGGGAAAGATCAGGGCAGTAGATGATGTTAATATAGAGTGCAAACCCGGGGAGGTTTTCGGGCTTTTGGGGCTTAATGGTGCAGGCAAGACCACGCTGATGCGCCTTCTCTCCACGGTATTGATGCCAACCTCCGGCACAGCTCAGGTGAAAGGTTTCGATATCCTCACCCAATCGCAGGAAGTAAAATCCAGCATCGGGTTTCTTTCCTCTGATACTGCTTTATATCCCCGGTTAACTGCAGGGGAGACGGTATCTTATTTTGGCAGGTTGAATGGTATGGAAGAATCTGCTATCGATAAAAGAAAAGAGGAAATATTTAAGGTTTTTGATATGAATTGGTTCAAAGATCAGAGGGTGGATAAACTCTCTTCGGGAATGAAACAAAAGATCTCTTTAGCCCGTACCATCATTCATAATCCCGAGGTCCTGATTCTGGATGAACCTACCTTAGGATTGGACGTCATCACTTCAAAAAACATAATTCAATTCATTCGCAGATCTAAAGAGGAGAACAAATGTATCCTTTTCTCTACTCATATAATGCATGAGGCAGAGAAACTCTGCGATAAAATCGCGATCATTCATAAAGGTAAAGTATTAACGGTCGGCACCCTGGAAGAGCTAAGGGCTAAAACCGGATTAAAGGATTTAGATGATGTTTTCGTTAAATTCGTAAAGGGTGAGAATGAATCTTAAGAAGATAAAGACAATCTATCTTAAGGAGATGAAGGATACACTCAGGGACAGGAGGACCCTGATCTCCATGCTTCTGATTCCCATACTTCTATTCCCTCTGTTGATCTTCGGGATGACCTCCCTTACATTAAAAATGGCACAAAAGACAGCAGAGAGAGTTAGTCCAGTGGTATTCATGGGAGAAGGAGAAGCACCAAATTTATTCTCCATGTTTAAAGCAGATACCTCTTTCTCAATCGTTCAGGAAAAGGATTACAGGCTGGCAATAAAGGATAAAAGGATTATGGCTGCCGTGGAGTTCTCCCGTGATTTTGAGAAAAGAATCAGAGCAGGTAACTCAGCCCAGGTGAAAATTTATTATGATGTAGCAGAGATAAAGTCTAAGATGACTTCTGAAAAATTGGGAAATATCCTTAGAGTTTATCAGGATAGTATAGTGACAGAAAGGCTTAAAAGCCATAAGGTTGACAGATCATTGCTGCAACCGGTTCAGATACAAAAAGAGAATCTTGCTCCCCAGGAGAAGATGAGCGGGTTTTTCCTCTCGATGTTTTTACCTTATTTGATTATGATAATGGCTCTAACCGGAGCGATGTATCCAGCAATAGATTTAACTGCCGGGGAAAAGGAAAGAGGGACAATGGAAACTCTTCTGGTATCACCAGCTTCACGTGGCGAAATCGCTACAGGAAAGTTTTTAACCGTCTTTACAGCATCATTGGTTACCGCATTGGTATCAACAGCAAGCATGGTGATTACCGCAAGCACCAGTATTTCAAAGTTCAGGGAGATAGGCGAAAAAGTGGTTTTTTCCATTAATCCGATTTCCATGTTGATCTTATTTTTGCTTATGCTTCCCTACTGCTGTCTGGCAAGCTCGGTTTTACTATCCTTGGCTTTATATGCAAAGTCCTATAAGGAAGCCCAGAGTTATATATCACCCCTGCTTATAGTTATCATCCTGCCTGCAATGGCTTCATTTTTACCAGGATTGGAGCTATCAGTGGGAATAGCATTTATCCCGGTTATAAACATCAGCCTGACTCTAAAACAGGTTCTCCTGGGGAGCTATGAATGGGGATATATCGGACTGATCTTTTTAAGCACTGCAGTGTATGCCGGGTTTGCAGTATTTGTCACCCGCAGGCTGTTTGAAAAAGAAGGTGTACTTTTCAGGACTTAGGTTTTTATAAGCTGAGAGTACACTCTTGCTTAAACTATTCTTATAAGACCTAACTAACCTCCGCTCTGGTTTTCTCATCATCATTTAGCTAAAAAACCAGTTTCGAGAATCTCAAGTCTTCAGATCACAGTTCAGAAAAAGTTTCTTTTGACCTGGTTGAGTTTTTTGAATCCAAAGAAGTATCAACATATTTCAAGAGAAGGACGCGGTGGAACAGGAAAACAATGACATCAATAAAATAATAAAAGCCCCATAGGTTGACTTTCTTATCAACTTAACCCCATATAGATTAAAGCATAACATTGCTTCACTCTGCTGGAGGTAAAGCCAGTCTGGCTTTTACCCAGATCTCCTGTTTTTCAGGTTTTTGCATAGCGGGTTTACCTCTACCTGGCGGACCGCCTCCCCCAGGGGGAGGACCATCCATACCACCACCAGGAGGCATCATCCCTTCACCCCCCATCTGTTCCCTTTTCCTCTCATGGTCACTCATTTTGAGCTCTCCCCATTCCAGTCCCAGAGAAATTTTTTGTCCTGGTTGGGCATCAATTGTGAAATCTGAGATATCCCTTTTCTTTAATGGAACTCTGAATTCAAAGGTATAAATACCCTGGAGAGAGTCAAAACAAACTGCTGGTCCTTTGGAACCGCCGGCAGGTATGAGTATTTCCTGTTTACTTTTTTTATAGATAACAGTAAGTTGCTCAACCGTTGATTCCTGTTTCAGCTTCAGGCGTCCTTTCTGTTCTGGTGTGAGGTTATCCGAAAAGCCACCATCACCCTCCCTTCCAGGTTTCTGTATATCTGGGGGAGGAAACCCACCAGCATAGTGGATGCCGAAATCTTTTTTCCCCTTTCCAGAGTTATCCAGCCAAAGGGTTACACCACTCATACGAATGAGTCTCACCCACTCCTGATTATTGAAGCGGAAAAGAAAATAAAGGTTTTCGCTGTCATTACGTAGACCCAGCATCACCCTATTCTTCTCTATATAATGAGTGGGTTTGTTGATCCATTCCGTCATCTGGCCATCTATATTTACGTGTTCTGCTGACCAGTAGGTTTCCAACTCCTCCGTTTTGACATGGGCTGTTAAAATCATGCTAAGAGCCAAAAAAAGAATTGCTTTCAGGTACAGCCCTTTCAGTACATGGAAATACATCTTTCACCTCATCTTTAAATTGTTAAGGAATCTGAATCGTAACAATACCAGAATAATCTCTTTAGTTATTTTTTTTGAATTGGACACAGCAAGGGCAGAGAAGGTTTAAAAATTTATAGCTTTATTCGATTTCTTTTGTTTTATTAGCTAAGATTGTTTACAGTGAGAGTAAATATATCAACTTGCATATGAAGAGATTGGATTCTAAAAGCTTTGTGCGGTTAATCAATTTAATGAGGAAACTCCGCTCCCCCCAAGGATGTCCCTGGGATCGGATGCAGACTCATAGATCTCTTCTCCCTTATCTTTTGGAGGAAGCTTATGAGGTTCTGGATTCGGTGGAGAAAAAGGATGATCTGAAATTCAAGGAAGAACTGGGGGATTTGCTTTTACAGATTATCTTCCATTCGGAAATCGCCAGAGAGGAGAACAGGTTTGATATTAATGAGGTAATGGATAATCTAAAAGATAAGCTTGTTCAAAGGCATCCTCATATTTTCAGCGAGAAGAGGAGATTGTCCTCGACTCAGGTGATAAAGAACTGGGAGCATATAAAGCTGGCAACCTCGGACAATAAATCGGTCTTATCCGGGATACCCAAAACATTTCCTGCCCTGCTAAAAGCTTATAGGGTAGGCGAGAAGGTAAGCAGATATGGATTCGATTGGCAAAGCAGAGAGGATATACTCCCCAAGATGAGAGAGGAGCTTAAGGAGTTCGAGAAAGCTTACCGCAGTAAAAACAAGAAAAAAATCGAAGAGGAACTGGGGGATATTCTCTTCACCCTGGTAAATCTATCCCGCCATATGAAAATAAATCCTGAATTTGCTTTGAGAAAGACAGTGCAGAAATTCATTCGAAGATTTAACTATATTGAAAAAGAGCTGTCCAGAAGAAACAAGTCTCTAGGGAAAACCAGCTTGAAGGAACTTGATTTCCTCTGGGAGAAATCCAAAGTGGAAAAAGTATAAAAAAAAGAAGGGCATCTGAAATGCCCTTCTTTTTGGCGATTTTAAGATTTTACATAATTCGCTTCAGCTCTACTCTCCGGTTTTTAGTCATACCCTCTTCAGTTTTGTTATCCGCGATCGGCTGGGTTTCACCGTAACCTTTAGCAGTAAGGTTTTCAGCCTTAACTCCCTTGCTGATCAGGTACTGCATCACTGCATCGGCCCGTGAATTAGAGAGCTTAAGGTTGTAGGCTTCCGAACCTCTGGAGTCGCAATGTCCACCGATTTCCACCTTAACATCCGGCCGCTCTATCAAGCTGGCTGCTACCTGATCCAGGAGGGTCTTGGAAGAAGGGATCAACATAGCTTTGTTTGACTCAAAATTGATGCCGTACAGGATCACTGGTTTCTCCGGCTCAGGAATGAACTCAGAGATAGGACAACCTGATTTATCTACTTTTGCGTCAGGTTTGGTATCTGCACATTTATCCATACCGTCGCAGACACCATCTTTATCCGTATCCATCGGGCAACCATTAGCATCAACTTTGCATGCTTTGGGAGTATCAGCACACTTATCCTTGTAATCGGGCACTCCATCTGCATCCGCATCTAACGGGCAGCCAGAGGCATCTACTTTTGCCTCCTTAGGAGTATCTGCGCACTTATCAAGACCGTCACAGACACCATCTGCATCTGCATCCATCGGGCAACCGGTAGCATCTACTTTACAACCCGAAGTAGTTCCCGGGCACTTATCCAGACCATCACAGATGCCATCGTTATCCGCATCAAGCGGGCAACCATTAGCATCCACCAGACATCCCAGGGGAGTATCCGGGCACTGGTCATCTTTATCCGGTATCCCATCTTTGTCAGTATCCTTAGGTTTCCCGAAATAGTAATTTATTCCCACAAAAGCCTCCGGGATACCTGAGGGAGCGTCTATGGCATTTTTTCCCTCTACATCCTTATCATCAGTGAGACTGGTCAAAAGCCGGGTCATATAATGGAACTTCCCACCTATATTTAATCCCAGATTCTCCATAGGATAATACTCGATTCCAGCACCTGCAAGAGCAGTGATTTCCTGATCTTTTACTTCAAATGGTGCACCATTCTTATCCAATGTCGGATAGATCCATTCATCGGACATAAGCTGGGTTCCATCGTAATCTTTCCATTTCCAAATAGACACTCCGCCACCACCGAAGACATAAGGAGTGAATTTTTTTTCTGGCAGGAAATAGTAATAGGCAGCAGCTTCGACCATAATGTTCTCATACGATGGTGCATCTTTCATCTTGCTAAAAGTAAATCCAGCTCCATCCTCTAATTTTTGTGGCGTATCCAGATCTGCCACATAAGTTACCGCATAGATACCGGTTACACCAATAGCTAAGTTTTTAAGGATACCATACTTCAGGGTGATTCCGCCTTGCGGACCTACAATCCAGAAGTCAGATCCAAAATCAGTTTCTGTTAACACCGGTTTCCACAGGCCACCATGTGCCCCCAATCCGACCATACCTTTCATATCCATCGGGTATGTCGTAACACTCAAAGCAAGAACTAACACTGATACCGCTAATAGCCAGGTTAGTTTTTTCACCTCCTACCTCCTTTTTAAAGTTTACAGGTTTAAATTTCGATTTCTTATAAAAATTTTACTTCAGGGTATCACCCCCTCCAACTTTTTTGTTAAAATTCCCTTTAATATTTAATACTTATACACTAACATCATAAGTTAAGGAAATTTAAAGAAACACAAACTTGTTTGTCAAGAGTTTTTTTTGAATTTTTTTAAAAAACTCTTAATATAGTTTAACAATTTTAGTACCCTGATAGAAATAGGAAAGGATTTCCTGGTAGGATTGGCCAGCGCGAGCTCTTCCCAGAGCTCCTGTCTGACATATACCT
>JAOUFL010000176.1 GCA_029858245.1 Candidatus Zixiibacteriota bacterium | reverse complement strand
AACTGAACAAGCTGCAATACGGCTCTGACAAGATAAGCATAACAGCTGATGCTACGCTGGAGGGTGGTTTGGGTAGTTTCGGGTATGATGACGAGGGAGTCAAATCCCAGAGGGTGGAACTGGTGAAAAACGGTATTTTCGCAGGTTATCTCACCTCAAGAGAAACAGCACAGGTTATAAATCAGAGAAGTAACGGAACGATGAGAGCTGACGGCTGGAACAGGATACCTCTGATCAGGATGACCAATATAAATTTAGAGCCGGGTGAGTGGGATTTTGAGGAGCTGATTGCCGATACCAAAGAGGGGTTGCTACTGGATATGAATAAAAGCTGGTCTATCGACGACAAAAGACTGAATTTCCAGTTTGGCGTCGAAGCAGCCTGGGAGATAAAGAACGGAAAAAGGGAGAAGATGTTCAAAAATGCAATATATACAGGGATAACCCCGGAGTTCTGGAAGAGCTGTGATGCGGTCTGCAATAGAAATCACTGGTATCTCTGGGGATTACCCAATTGCGGAAAAGGAGAACCCATGCAGACCATGCACGTAGCACACGGGGTAGCTCCAGCAAGATTTAGAAATGTCAAAGTGGGAGTAAGCAAATGATAGGCAAAGAGAAGATTTTTGACACTTTAAGTTCAGTCTTAAAAAAATCAATGGCGGATCAGTCTGAGGTATTATTAATAAGCGGGGAGAGCGGATTAACCAGATATGCTAATTCCTTTATTCACCAAAACGTCTCGGAGCGTAACGCCAGGATTATCTTCAGGGTGGCTAAAGGTAAAAAGATTGGGATATGCTCGACGAACTCTTTTAAAAAAGAGGATTTACTCAAAGCTTTATCCTCTGCTTATAATATAGCCTTGATGCAGAAGGAGAACCCTGATTTCCCCGGCTTCCTTTCGAAACAAAAATACGTAAAAGTAAAAACTACTTACAAAAAAACTGCCGATTTTTCTCCTATGCAAAGAGCCGAGGTGGTTAAAAAAATCTGTGACCGGGCAATATCAAGAAAACTTACCGCTGCCGGTTCATTTGCCACGGGACAATCAGAGATAGCGGTTTTGAACACCAATGGGCTTTCAGCCTACCAGCCTATTACCTCAGCCAGCATAAACCTGGTGGCTATGTCAGAGGATAGTTCGGGTTTTGCGGAAGCTATGAACAGGGACGTTTCGCAGATAGATTTTGAAAAACTGACTGAAACGGCAATTCAAAAATGTCTGGATTCGAAAAAACCCAGAATGGTCGAACCCGGTGAGTATGATGTTATCCTGGAACCGGTAGCGGTTGCTAACCTTCTGGAATGGCTGAGTATAATCGGTTTAGGTGCCAGGCAGTATCAGGAAGGAACGAGTTTTATGTGCGGTAAAATGGGGGAGAAGGTAATGGGAGATAGTTTCACCCTTACAGATGACGGAGCAGATGAAAACGGGGTGCCTTTTCCTTTTGATTTCGAAGGTATGCCCAAGCAGAAGGTTGTTCTGATCGACAAGGGAGTGGCTAAAAATCTAGTCTACGATTCTCAGACTGCATACAAGGATAAGGTCAAATCGACCGGACATGCATTACCCCCCCCTTCAACCGAAGGACCGGCACCTTTAAATCTGTTCGTAAAAGCAGGTAATTCATCCACCAAAAAAATGATCGAATCTATGGAGCATGGCCTTCTGGTTACCCGCTTTCATTATATTAACGGTTACCTCGATACAAAAAACGCTCTTATGACCGGGATGACCAGAGACGGAACTTTCCGGGTGGAGAACGGTAAAATCAAGAACGGCGTAAAAAATCTGCGCTTTACCGAGAGCATGCTCAAAGCTTTCTCCAGTATCTCCCTGGTAGCAAAACAGAGGGAAATTGCGATTCCCTGGTGGGGAGACCTGGGAGCGATAGTTGCTCCGTCAGTCCTGATTAAAAATTTTAAGTTTACCGGGAAAACCGAATTCTAAATTTTATTGCTTAACATAGCATAGAAAACCGTATGAAGATTATGTGAATAAATAAAACTTTTAATCTGATATTGCGTATAGAAGATAAACCGAATTTTTAAAAATTATTTATAAAATTGTATTTTTTACTTGACAAAGACAAAAGGATAATTTATTTAGACAAAACTTACTGATATTTAACTTCTTAACCCGAAGGAGGTGATAATAGAAGAAGATAAATGTTAGTTTTGTGGAGAATGAACAAAAGGAATTGAAATAAGAGGAGGAAAAATGAAACGTTGGATAATAATTTTTACTTTGAGTCTACTTCTTGTTGTTCTAATCGGGAGTAATGCTTTTGCAACTTTAGCCCGGATATACAGTCTGGGAAATGCTGATTATTTTTACAAAGACATCTATCAGATTTACAGAAATCCTGCCTGGCTGGGAAGCTATACCAATACGGTTTATGGAGAGCTGGGATGGTACTATACCTGGATGGATGAATATGAAGCGCCATATGATCAGGCTCTGGGGATAAATTACAAGATATACAAGGGATTATCCCTGGGATTGACCCTGAACCGCTACGTGGATTGGGATGCGGATGTGTTTTATCATTTCTGGTGGATTGATGGGTATGGTTACTTTCCTGAACCGATAAACGGGTATGACCTGATGGCTTCCTATGATTTCGAAAAGCTCCATTTGGGAATTGGCTTCTATCATGCCGGGAACAAAGCCACAGTACTGCAGGAAGCTTCAATAGATGATACTACAACCGGGGATGAATTCGGGCAATCTGTCAAGTGGGAAGGCGAGCTGACTTCCGGAATCACCTCCCTGACCGGCGGCTTTGTGTACGACGTAGACGAGAACAAATGTATTGAAGGTATGTTTACGTTGAGCTTCGACCGCGCAAAATCTCATTTTAACCAAACCTACACGTACTACTCGGATTTCTGGGGTGATAGTTATGTAGAAAACTGGGAAGAGACGTTCAAGATAGATGGAGGTAACAGGATGGAGTTTGGAGCCAGGGCTTTCTGGGAAGTAGCAGAGAATTTCCAGATAGTGCCGCTGGTAACATTTGGCACCGAAAGCCTGAAACTCGATTCTACGGTAAGCTATAGCTATAATTATGACCCTGGTACTATTTGGGATGAAGCCTGGGACACTTCAGGCACAACCGGTGACGTTAAACAAAACTATCTGATTATCGCACTGGGTGGAAATCTCAAATTGGATAAAGGTATGGTTGCGGGAGGATTGAGCCTCTACCGTGAAAAATGGACTGACGAGACAGAATCAGAATATACTTATGAATACACCTCGACACTTATGCCGGGATTTAATCTGGGAGTGGAATATGAGTTAACCAGATGGTTAACTGCCAGGGTTGGCATGGAGAAATGGTTTGGACGAGATGAAGAAAAGTATGATCAGGATTATTGGGAACCTCCATACCATTATCTGGGCCACACCAAATATACGGACCGCTACTCCGAATATCCGGATGATTTCATCGGTGTGGGTTTTGGTTTCAAATTCTCCAAGTTCAAAGTGGATGCATTCATGGGAGAGCAGAACCTCTTCCGGGGCGGCTATATTTTGAGCGGTCAAGAGAATAATATGTTCGCAAATATATCTGCTATTTTTGAATTCTAATTATTGTTCCGGAGAATATTTGAGTACAAATCAGGGTGGAGATAAAATCTCCACCCTGATTATTTGCAGGGTTAAAATATGATGCCTGACCTTTATTTTCAGTATTAGAATCTAAAAATTAAAATAACGGTTTTACAACAGATTTCATTTTCATAAAAGAAGTTAAAGCAAGCTAAATTTACTCCGGGGGATTTTTTTTAACGATTTGATTATTTAATTCTCTTTTTTAAGCTCTTCAGAAGTGTCATTACTGCCACGCACGAATCCGATCTCTTTTCCTTCCTTACCCACGATTTTTATTACGCCAAACTGGGTTTCAAATTTTTTGATGTTCTCCTGAAGAGTATTCAAGAGCAGTTTGGCGTGTGCCGGAGTCATCACTATCCGGGCATAGACTTTTGCCTTGGGAACACCGGGCATTACCCGGGCAAAGTCAACTATTATCTCAGAAGGGGAATGCGAGATCAAAGCTAAATTGGAGTAAATACCCTCTGATTCCTTTTCACCCAATTCAACACTTATCTGCTGATGTTTTATCTCCATTTTCTCTCCTCTTTAAAAATCTAATTGCATTTACTTACTA
Source organism: Candidatus Zixiibacteriota bacterium (assembly GCA_029858245.1). Classification (GTDB taxonomy): domain Bacteria; phylum Zixibacteria; class MSB-5A5; order MSB-5A5; family RBG-16-43-9; genus JAOUFL01. Next base: position 914 of record JAOUFL010000176.1, on the reverse strand, counting down.
TTTTAATATATTAGGTCTCGATGTCAAGAATAAAGATAATGGCTTCGCAATTACAAATATTATTATCATTTAACACTGAAGATTTACAGTTGGCAAGTTAACTTTTTAGATATATAAAATGAAAAAAATCACTCCCCGGAGATTAGAACAAATTTTTGGCAATTTAGGAAGTCACAACGTTTTAATTATCGGAGACCTGATGCTGGACGAATATATCTGGGGTAAAGTCAACAGGATTTCACCAGAAGCTCCGGTTCCGGTAGTTGAGATTGTTAGTGAAACTGCAAAATTAGGAGGGGCAGCTAATGTTGCCCTGAATATCAAAGCGCTGGGCGATATTCCTGTTTTGTGCGGAGTTATAGGGGAGGATAAGCAAGGAGAAAACCTTAAGAGTATTCTGGTTGAATCGGGCATTAACGATAACGGGATTTTAGTGGACAGTAATCGTCAGACCACCACCAAAACCAGAATAATTGCTCACAACCAGCAGGTGGTAAGAGCCGACAGGGAAAAAACCGGTGAGCTCTCAGATGATTTAACTCTTAAACTGCTTGATTTTATAGCAAAAAAAGTTAAAGAAAAACAGTTTTCAGCATTCCTGATCTCCGATTATGGAAAAGGGGTAATCAGCTTGAATCTTCTAAACGAGGTTATTGGTATAGCACGAAAAAACGATATTTTCATTTCTGTCGACCCCAAAGAAACGCATTTTATGAATTATAAAAAAGTATCTCTAATAACCCCAAATCATTCCGAGGCGGGTTTTGCGTACGGGAAGAGAATAAAAAATGAGGTCAGTTTGGAAGAGGTTGGCTGGGGATTATTAGATAGATTGGAGTCGGAGAGTATGCTCATAACCAGGGGCGAGAAAGGCATGTCCCTTTTTGAACGAAACCGTACACTCACCCATTTTC
>JAOUFL010000175.1 GCA_029858245.1 Candidatus Zixiibacteriota bacterium | reverse complement strand
GATGTCGACAGTCTCAGTTTATTGCTCACCGAGAACTCCGTAAGAGGATGCCTGCGAAAAATAGGTAATCAAGATTGCATAGCGGAGATAAACTCCATTAACAATTTTCCTCCTGTAGTTGGAGATATAAACAGGGACGATAAATTAGATGTGATTGTGCTCTCAGGCAGTGGAGAGATTTATGTCTGGGATATAGATGGTAATATTTTAGCTGGGTTCCCGGTTTATGCCGGAGATATTTATTCGGCACCTGCCCTGGGTGATATAGATGACGATGGGTATCTGGAAATTATCTTCTGCGGTGATAATAAGCTCTACGCTTATAATTATAACGGGACACCGGCAACAAATTTCCCGGTAATAATAGAGAGAGTTGAATCTATCGGTTCAATAACATCAGCTCCCATTCTGGCGGATTTAAACGGAGATGGGAAAACAGAGATTATCTTTGGCTCGAAAGACAACAGGATATTTGCCCTGCAGGGTGACGGGTACAGGTTCAACCTTTTTCCCTTAACCACGGATGGAGAGGTTGTTACTTCGGGCATCGTTTTAAACGATTCAGTCAACAATACCGGTGATAATATAAACTATGTAAAAAGGGACATTTTCTTTAAGTCCAAAAATGGTTTGGTCTATGGCTATACTCTGGATTTTTCAGCTCCCAGCTGGGAGGAAAAGACCCCCTGGCTGATGTATGGTTACAACTCAGGTCATACCAACAGTCTTCCTAAGACTTTACTTCCAGAGGTTCCGATATATGCGGAGCTTATGCCGGAGAAAGCCATATATAATTACCCCAATCCGGCAAATGACGAGACTACAATAAGATATTTTTTAAGCAGAGATGCAGCGGTTAATATAAAATTCTTTGATCTTTCCGGGGATCTGGTGGCTGAAGCCAACCAGACAGGAAAAGCAAACACGGAGAACGAATTCAAGTGGGATTGCTCCAGATATGCAAGCGGCGTATATCTATGCCGGGTCGAGGCAAAATCCAATTACGGAAAGCAGGTGGGTTTCTGCAAGATAGCATTGGTTAAATAAAAATAATGTAGGGACAGAACACTGTTCTGTCCCTACCGCTTAAAGGATGAACCAGGAGGTTAAAATAAAATTGTTTAAGAATAAAATGCGAAGAAATAAAACGAAAACAAATTAAAGGAGGAATTGTGAAATTCAAAAACTTTAAGCTGGCAGGACTGGTTCTATTTGGTTTAATTTTATTATATTCCATTTCAAACTCCGAGACCCTGATTATAAAAAAAGAGAATACCCACTCTATTACGGAATATATGAACATGATGGATTACCAGAGCTCGCAGAAACTCTTTGCCTTAACCGCCTCTGATTCTACCGAGAAACCACAGGTTAATATGGACGTTTACCGTTTCAAGGAGAAATCGATAAAGAGAGGGTTTCTGTATTCTCTGCTCATACCCGGTGCAGGCGAATTTTACGCCGGGTCGAAGATAAAGGCAGCTATATTTTTTGGAATGGAAGCAGCCTTCTGGACCGGATATTTTTCATATCACAAAAAGGGTAAGGACAAGGAGAATGAGTTTAAGGATTTCGCAGACGTTCACTGGAGTGAAACAGCTTACAAAGACTGGCTGAAATATCACTACGATGTTCCCCTTGATACATCTACTGGAGAAGTGATACTTATACCCGGAAAATATGTTAATCTGTCTGATGAGGACGATTCTATAGAGATCAGAGAGGTACTGCCTTCATCCAAAACCCAGCAGTATTATGAGATGATCGGAAAATATGATCATTTCAGATTTGGCTGGGACGATTTTGATTCCGCTCAGAGTAACTCGATATTCAACCGCACTTTTTATCTTGACCTGCGTTACGATTCCAATAATCTGCTGGATAAAGCCAACCGCTTCGTGATGATATCTCTGGCTAACCATCTGCTCTCTGCTTTTGATGCGGCTATATCCGTTCGTTCCTACAACCGGAAAGGAGATCGGTTTTCCACCATCGATATAAATCTGCGACTGGCAGAATATAATCGGGAGGAGATAATACCAAAATTAACACTCAGCACGAAATTTTAAGCGGAGTTCAGAAGGATGCTCAAGAAAACAGGAATATATATACTGTCAGGGATTATTTTCAGCCTGCTTTTTGCCAGTTTTAGCAAAGCTGGCAGTGTTGAGATTAAACGAGCAGAGCAGCCTGTACCCGTTAGTATAGTCTTTGTTTACCAGTCGATACCGAATTTAAACCAAAAGGTATTTTATCAAGATAACAGAGATATACCTCAGTGGGGGGATGAGTTCCAGAAACCGAGCGGCAGAAAATCCATAACCAAGGCTATGCTGCTCTCGTTGGTCCTGCCCGGTGCGGGCGAGTTTTATGCGGAAAACAAAAACCGCTTCAGGTTTTTTCTGGGAATAGAGAGCGCTGTGTGGAGCGGTTTTGCGGGTTTCAGAGCTTATGGCTCCTGGAAGAAAAATGATTATAAGGGGTTTGCCACTTCACATGCCGGAATTAATCTGGACGGGAAATCGGACAAATTCTTTGAAAATATGACCTACTATGACAACCGGGACGAATATAACCAATTTGCCAGATTATATCACGGTGACGAAGCCGTGATTTATCCGGAAAATGATTTCTGGAACTGGGAATGGGATTCTCAGGACTCTAAGGCACGCTTTAGAGAATTGCGTAATCAAAGCAAATCAGCCTATCGAAAAGCGCTGTTTATGGTAGGGCTGGCAGCCTTGAACCGGGTTGTGAGTATGCTGGATGCAGCCCGCAGCGTTAAAAAATTCAATCGACAGCTAAGCTCTGAATTCTCCTCGATTAATAAAACTGGACTGAAAATCAGTCTGGATGCCAACTTCTTTGGCAGAAATCCTCATCTTGTTCTGAATTTCAACAGAAACTTTTAGGGTTATTTATTCTCAGGGGATAAAATAAAAATGAAATTTACTTTGAAAATTTTACTTCAAAGACTCTGCTGGTTATCTGTTCTATTTTATATGGCAGGGTGTGCCTCAATTCCTTCAGTGCAAAAAGACAAAGATTCCAATTATTTTCCACCAAAAGGGCTTATTCCTTTGAAAATAATAGGAGGTGAAGTTCTGGGCTCGACAGGGCTGAATCACCCCCAGGGAATAGCCATAGAGCCTTCCGGCAACTTTTATATTGTAGATTCGGGGAACAATCGCCTGGTGAAATGTAATAAAGAGGGTGAGTTTATAAAGGAAATTGGCGGGTTTGGCTGGGGGGATGGAGAGTTCAATCTCCCGGGTTATGCTAATATGGATAACGGTCTTTCCCTTTACGTCACCGATACCCAGAATAGAAGAGTTCAGAGGTTCGATAACTATCTGAATTTCGTTCAATCCATAAACAGCCTCAGCGAAGAAAATTTTTTTGAGAATAGCCTGCTTAACGGAATCGTTTTATCCAGAAGCGGAGAGCTTTACCTTTCCGATTCGGAAAACGACTGTATCTGGAAAACGGACCCGCAGTTTATTTCTGCCAGTAAATTCGGAGGTTTCGAATCAGGGGCTGGAGCTGTAAATGATCCTCAGGGAATGGCAATTGATAAGCGGGGTAATCTCTATGTGGCAGACTCCGGAAATGACCGTATCGCTATTTACGACCTTTATGGAAATTATCTTGGAGAGCTGGGCAGAGGGATTCTCGATAGACCTTTTGGCGTTGAGGCTGGCAGGGATGGGTTGGTATATGTAGCTAATACCTTCGGGGATAACATAGTAGCACTGGATAAAAACGGGAGTATTGTTTTCGAATATGGTAAGAGGGGCAGGGGAGAAGGGGAGTTCGATAAACCGAAAGATCTGAAACTATTTGAAGATGAAAAGTTATATATAGTGGATAGCGGTAATAACCGGATACAATTATTGATGCTGGTTAAATAAATGTTCAAGATGAAAATTATTACGAAAATAAGTTCTGGTGTAATTTTCGTTTTTTCCCTGATATGGCTGACACCCCTTTTTCTCCAGAGCCAGGTTGTAAGCGAAAGAGAAAATCTCAAGCTGATGGGAGACGGGACCTCCGGTCCCTTTTTTATTTCAGAGCAGTATATCCTGGTGAATACCGAGGTGGTTTGCAAGGATAGCATGGTGCTTGAGAGAGACAAAGATTATACCATAGATTTCAATAAAGGGATACTGTGGCTTAAGGAGCCTCTGGAAAAGAATGGCTCGCTGAATATCAGCTTCGAGAAGTTCTCCTCCGGGATTAAAAAAAGATATTATCACCGCGAACTTTCCCTTTCAGAGGATATCTCCAGCTCAAACGTACTCCTTTCCTCAAAAGACAAGTCCATATCGCAAAAGGTAAATTATGTTTTTAAAAATCCTGTTTCTCTGATGAAAGAAGGAAAATCCTTTTCACCGGACCTGCAGATATCAGGGTCCAAGAGCTTTTCCCTGGATTTAGGGAATACCGATGCTTTTACCCTGTCACAGGGGCTTGATCTCAAGGTCAGCGGGGGCATATCCAAAGAGGTTAAGGTGATTGCTATGCTCTCTGACAGGGGAAGCAGAGAAACCCAGTCCGGATCGACCAAAAAGCTGGAGGAGCTGGACAAAGTATTGATGCAGGTTAATTCTCCACATTTTAACGGATTTCTGGGAGATCAATATCTATCCTTCGAAGGAGCTCTTTCCGGAAGGTACGATAAGAAATTACAGGGAGCCACATCCGAGATAAACTTCAACCAAAACAGATTATCTATGTCCTATGCCTCATCCAAAGGGAGGTATGGCTACAACAGCTTTTCGGGAACAGAGGGAAAACAGGGTCCATATTATCTTAAAGGGGAAGACGGAAGAAGGGGAATTCAGATTCTACCCGGAACAGAAAAGGTCTATGTCGACGGCAAAGTTCTGGAAAGAGGTTCGGATAACGATTATACCATAGATTATTCCAGAGGGGTGCTCAATTTCTCCTCCACCTGCCTTGTCAGCGGAGATTCAAGAATAAAAGTTGAATTTGAATATACTGATGAAAACTACAGGAAAAGCTTTTACAGCTCTCAGGGAGAAATAAATTTATACGAGGGGAAACTGAAACTAAAAGGTTTATTCCTGGATGAAAGAGAGGATAAGGGAAATCCACTT
>JAOUFL010000007.1 GCA_029858245.1 Candidatus Zixiibacteriota bacterium | reverse complement strand
AGATCCGGCTTTATGGTAAAAGTGAGGAGTTGTTGGATGAGATTGTCCACCTTTCTAAAAGATATGGAATCATCACTCAGTACACCTCTTTTCTTGTAGACCCTGATCATCCGATAACTCTTACAGCTGAAAGACCAGACATTAAAAAAGGAATTACTTCCAATCTTCGAACAGTGACTGGTTCTGAGGCAGTCTATCAAGCTGTCCAATCTAAAGTTTTAAGCTTTGCACCCGTTGTTTCTGATAGATATATCGATACAACAGGGAAAGAGAAAAAAGTCTCTCAAGTTATCCAGATAGGAAATAAGATTTTCTTCAAAAAAGGTGATGTCTGGATGGATAGCCAGTATGATGATAAGCTTGAGGCCATAAAGATCAAACGCTTCAGCCCCGCCTATTTTGAATTAGCTAAAAAATTCCCGGAGTTTGAGAAATACCTATCCCTGGGAGAAAAGGTAAGCTTCATATTCAAAAACAAAATCATAGAGATTGCAGACGAGGGTGAGGAAAAAATTGAGGCTCTGAATTCATTAAAATAGAGACGCATAGTTATGCGTCTCTACCGGGGCAAATATCCCCACCTTGAGGGCAAGGTGGGGATACTGTTACTTATTTTTTAGGGAAAGAACATCATTCTGTCCTTGTTTTTTTCTATAATCTTTCATCCTTGCTATTAGAAAGACTTTATCGGCTGTCATTTTCATTCAACAAACTCCAAATATCTATTGACAAAGTTTAGATATTAATTTTTATTTTTGGTTAAGGAGACCTCAATCCTTTTTTAGGTGGAAAGATGAAATTGAAAGGTTTACTATCGATTATTCCACTTCTTCTCTTAACCTGTATAAACACGGAGGAGAAAAGCTCTTCTATGAAGAATAAGTCCGATTTAGACTCCCATGAAATGCTGGAGAAAAGGGAATGGATGGTTAAAACCCAGATGAAAGCCGTGGAGTCAAAGACAGTCTGGTGCTAAAAGCTATGAGAGAAATTCCCCGTCATCTTTTTGTTCCCAAAACCTATGTGCAAGAGGCTTATGCGGATGGACCCTTACCCATCGGCGAGGGCCAGACGATCTCCCAGCCTTACATAGTTGCACTTATGACAGAGCTTTTAGGTTTAAAGGGTGGGGAAAAGGTTCTGGAGATAGGAACCGGCTCCGGATATCAGGCAGCCGTCTTAGCTGAAATAGCCAGCGAAGTCTATTCCATAGAGATTATCTGCAACCTGGCTGAAAGAGCCGGAAGCACTCTGACGGAATTAGGATATAAAAACATCACTATAAGATGCGCCGACGGCTACCAGGGCTGGAAAGAACATTCACCTTTTGACGGTATTATAGTTACCGCTGCCCCTGATCATATCCCCCAACCCTTAATTGACCAGCTAAAAACAGGTGGTAAACTGGTTATCCCGGTAGGAGAACTGTTCCAGGAACTGATCCTGGTAACTAAAACCGAAAAAGGCATAGAAAAAGAAAGTACTATTCCGGTCCGTTTTGTGCCTATGACCGGCGAAGCTGAAAAGAAATGAAACTCTGTATGTTCTTATCCGTATAGAAAAGAAAAAAGGAGTAGATATGGGGAAAAAACTATATCGTTCTACTAAGAACTCAATGATCGCCGGTGTTTGCGGTGGTCTGGGTGAATATTTTAACGTTGACCCCACCATAGTTCGTCTTCTGACTATTCTTTTAATCTTTGCAGACGGTGTCGGGGTAATCCTTTATATTATCGCCTGGATAATCGTTCCCCGGACAGAAGCGGTTGAAGCCGAGATGGCTGGTGAAAAAGCACCGGATTCGAAAAAATACCTGCCCGGCTTGATCCTGATTGCAGTGGGTTTCCTGTTTTTATTTCACAACTTTATCCCCTGGTTTCATTTCCGGCTAATCTGGCCTATAGCCTTGATAATCGTGGGGATCTTCCTCTTATTGAAATCTTAGTGGAGAAAATATGAATATAGCAAAAATAAGAAATGGGGTTATTTTGACCTCTGTTGGATTGGTATTACTGCTGAATAATTTAGATTACGTTGACTGGGCCGTCTGGTTATCAATTCTTTCCCTCTGGCCTGTTCTCCTTATAGCTATAGGAATAGAAAAGCTCTTCGCCAGAACCGTTTTGAGCTTTTTAGCCCTGCTTTCTCCGGTTTTACTGTTATTAGCCATACTGGGACCAGCTTATTTTTATCTGGACTATCAGGGAAAACCAGATTCTCCTGCCAAAACCTTCAACCTGGAAAAGGGAATGGATTTCCCTTATAAAAAAGGATATGCCTCGCTTGACTTCAAAACCGGTAAACTGCTAATGAGCTCCAGTCAGGATAAACTGATTACTGCAGACCTGGATTACTGGACAAGGGAGCCTTTGTTTATTCACAATTATTCAGAACAGGACAGTACTGTTCGACTGAATGTAAATGATGTTGACCGTTCCTGGAAAGGGTGGTTCAAAGATGGATTTAATAAAAATCGACACTGGAATATTTACCTTTCTGATAAAATACCCTGGGAGCTGGAGATCGAAAACGATGTTATGAGCGGTGACCTGGATTTTTCCGAACTTATCCTGGAAAAATTAACCCTTGACCTGGATGTTAGTAATCTCAAAGTGAAATTGGGTAATAGAGCAAAATATTTGAATGCCACTATAGAAGCTGATATTTCCAAGTTAGTTCTTTTATTACCCAGAACTGCCAGAGTGAAGCTCGAAAAAGATGCTACCCTGAGTTCTACCGAGTTCAAAAATATAACGCTCGATCGCAGTAGGGAAAAGTACTGGACCTATGATAGTGATTCTGCTGACAGCAGAATAGAAATCCAGCTCAGAGGGGATATATCCAAACTTGAGATCGTAGGTTATTAAATCTCTTATGCCTAAGATATTTCCCCCACTGTTGAAATTCTCTCTGCTTATTTTCATACTCACCTTATTTTCACTAACCCTTTTTTGCTCCACTGAAAAAAAAGATTCCTTTCAGAGGATAATGGAGCAGAAAAAACTTTTAGTGGGAACGGATGCTACCTACCCCCCATTTGAATCCAAAGACGTCAAAACCGGTAAGATTATAGGTTTTGACGTCGATTTAATGGACCTCATCTGTGAGAAATTAGGGGTCAGGTGTGAATATGTGGAAGTCCCCTTTGACGGAATTATCTCCGGTCTGGATAACCATAAATATGATGTGGTAATCTCTTCCTTCACCATAACCCCTGAGAGAGAGAAGATAGTCGATTTTTCCAATCCCTATTATCAGGCAAGCCAATCCATAGCAGTGAGACTGGATGAAACAAAAATTAATTCTTTACTGGACCTTAAGAGGAAGAAAATTGGTGTTCAGTTAGGCACCACCGGAGAGCTTTTAGCTAAAAAGGTGGATGGAGTAGAAGTTATTTCTTTTGATAATATCGGAGCAGCTTTTTTAGATTTGGAGAATGGGAAATTAGATGCTATAATCAATGATAAACCAACCTCACAGAGAATTATTGCACTCAAAGGAAATGCCAAAATAGTCGGACCAGACCTTTCCTCGGAGAATTATGGGATAGCGGTTAGAAAGAATGAGGAGAGGTTACTGGAGGCAATCAATACCGCCCTCGCAGAGCTAAAGGATTCTGGTAAATTAGAGGATTTGAATAAGAAATGGTTCTCTGTGCAAACAAAAAAACAATAATGGTAGGGGCAATTCATGAATTGCCCCTACAGCCTATAGTTTCAAATTCGTCAGGCATAAAGCTCGACGCTACTTTTTAGGGTTCGATAAATCGTACCCCTACAGTCCAAACATTCCCCTTGACTTCTCCACACTTTTACTTAAATTTTCCTGCGAGATTTAAACCTTTTAAAATGCCCTTACAAGAAATTTTATACTGGATATCATCTCAGTTCCTAATCCTGAAAAATATCCTTTTTTTCTTAGCTCCTGCCATACCCATGACCATAAAACTAACCCTGGTATCCTTTACTTTTGCCTTGTTTTTGGGCTTTTTAGTTGGAATAGCCCGACTTTCAAAGAATAAATTAATTAAATCCCTATCCAAAATCTACATTGATATGATAAGGGGAATTCCCCTTCTGGTGCAGATATTCTTCATATATTTCGGTCTGGGAAAGGTCTTGAACTTAGACCGTTTTTTAGCTGGTGTAATCGCTATCGGGGTATGCTATTCTGCCTATTTAGCCGAGATAATCAGGGCAGGTATCCAGGCAATCCATAGAGGACAGTATCAGGCAGCACTGTCTCTGGGAATGACCCCCTATCAGACTATGAGATATGTGATTTTACCCCAGTCTTTCAGAATCATAATTCCACCGGTTGCCAATGAGTTTATCGCCTCCCTAAAAGACAGCTCTTTGGTCTCGATAATCGGCTTGAGGGAGTTGACCAGAGCTGGCAGGGAATATTACTCCCAGTATTTTGTTGATTTTCATACCTGGCTGGTTGTTGGTATAATCTATTTGGCAATGACCTTGAGTTTATCCAGATTGGTATCTTTTCTGGAGAAGAAATATAAGGTGCATGGATATGGAATACAGCATTGAGGTAAAATATACGGATTTCAAGTGACCGTTGTCCGCCTGAGGCGGACTGACTCTATGGTAGCCCAGCCAGGTCAGGGGACCTGGCTGGCACTTGGAAGGTAGGGCAAACCTTCAGGTTTGCAAGAAATCCCATAGGGCGGAGATGAACTCCGCCCCTACGCGATCCTTTTAAAAAAAATGATCATTCAAACCAAAAATATAAGCAAGAGATTCGGTGAACTCATAGCCTTAGACAGGGTTAGCTTTGAGGTAGAAAAAGGTGAGGTGGTTGTGATAATAGGTCCTTCTGGCTCTGGCAAAAGCAGTCTGCTTAGATGCCTGAATGGCTTAGAGAGGGTAGATTCTGGTGAGATAATAATCGATGGTATAAAACTGGATAAAGATAAAAAGAGCATTCACAAAGTCAGGGAGGAAATCGGGATGGTCTTTCAGGATTTTAATTTATTCCCTCATCTTTCTGTTTTGGGAAATCTGTGCTTGGCCCAGAAGGTTGTTCGAAAAAGAGATGAGCAAACCTCCGAGAAAACCTCCCTGGAGCTTTTGAAAAAAGTTGGACTTCTGGATAAGAAAAACTCATTCCCCAGCCAGCTTTCAGGGGGACAACAGCAGAGGGTAGCCATTGCCCGGGCACTGGCTATGAATCCAAAGATAATGCTTTTCGATGAGCCCACCTCTGCTCTGGACCCGGAGATGATTGGCGAGGTCTTGGAGGTTATGAAAGTTTTAGCCCAGGAAGGTATGACCATGCTGGTGGTAACCCATGAGATAGGGTTTGCCAGGGAGGTGGCAGATAAAATTATCTTTATGGATCAGGGGAAGATAATAGAGGAAGGGCAAACCGAAGTTATCCTGAATTCCCCCCAAAACCCCCGCACCATTGCTTTTTTGAGTAAAGTCTTAAAATAACATTTCTCCTCCCTTGAAGGGAGGAGAAAGAGGAGGGTGATGTAATTTTTGCTTTCCCCCTCTCCCTAACCCTCTCCCACAAGGGGAGAGGGAACTATTTGCTGTGGTATCAGAAGTTACTACCTGACACTAGATAAATAATAAAACTGTCAGGTGGTAACACCTGACAGCACACAGTAACTCGCCAGGTCTGGGGACCTGGCGAGCACAGAAAACCAGCACCAGCAAGCTGGTGCACTCCTATTTAAGGATCATCACACCAAAATGTTGCAGAACCATATTCCTCATATTTCCAATTTATCAAAGAAATCCCACCCCTGAAGTAGTAGACGATAACATCCTGATAATCCTGATAATATTGACTCAAAACTTCTCCTGCCTTATCGAAATCATCTTCATTTTTGTAGATAAAATACTTGGCTGGCATGTTGAATTGATAATAGCAGGTAGTAGTGGGATAAAGGATTTTACCAGTATCAGGAAATTCAAACTCTCTCAGATGAACTTTACTCATTAGGGTGTCATAAAAATCATCACATATCCACTGGGTTTCTGAGGTTGCTCCGCACAGATAAACGAACGAATTAGGCGGATATCTCCAGACCAGAGGGAACTCACATTGGGTAAACCCGAAACTCTTTTGGTCGATCTCAATACGGGAATTGGAAATCTCAACCTCATATCTATCGACTGAACCCTTGTAGTAGAAGTTTAAGCGATATTTCCCTTCTGGCAGATTCAAAAAAGATTCATATTTAGCAGGCCCAAGAGCAGTATAACAACCGCTAGGTTTATAAACTCCTAAAATCACTATAGAAACATTATTTCCAAATTCCGAAATTCTGGTTTCTATAGAATAGTTACAACAACCGTAAATTTTCTCTGTTCGCATTTTTAAGAATATATCTGGTTCAATCGGAGATTCATAATCTTTATACCACTCTTTTATGCTGAAGATAATTTTCCCCTCCAGCGGAATAATTGTGCCTTCCAGTGGTTTTGATATAGGACCTGTTGGTTCATTGACCTCACAGTTAAAGGAAGTTGATAGAGCTAAGATAAGCAGAACGAAAACTAATACTTTAATTTTTGAAGTCCCTTGCATCGCTCCACCTCCTGTCAATTTTCTAAAAAAAAATTTGTCAGGCAAGTTACTCATACCAGTTATAGTTTTTGTAAGACTACTTATAATATAAAGTTTTTAAAAAAGATAGCAATATTTTTCTGAAGCTAATTTTTGGGAAATAAAAAAGCCTCTCTTCACAGTGGTGTCAGGAGTTGCCTCCTGACGCCAGATAAAATTTAGCTGTCAGGTGGTAACACCTGACAGCACACAGTAACTCGCCAGGTCAGGGGACCTGGCGAGCACAGAAAGCATTGCTTTTTTGAACAAAGTGAAAAGGTAGGGGCGTATTGCAGTTCGACAGGCTCACTGATCTGTCTTCGACCCTGAAGCTCAGACCTAAAGGTAGCAAAGCCGAAGAACACTACGCCCCTACGGACTTGCTAACAAAAAAGCCTCCTTTTAGGAGGCTTTTTAAGAATGACATTAATTTTTTTGAGTTACTCCGGAGGCTGCAGCTCTTCGGGGAAAAGCGGAAGCCTGTCCAGAGGAGCTAAAAGCTCGTTATCTTCTTCTATGGTAAATAACTCCGGCTCTAAGGGTAGCTCTTCAGACATCAAAGGCAGCTCTTCGAACTCCTCATAAAAATAAGACGGGGGTATTTCCCCTGAAAGAGATTCTTTTCTGATGATTCTTTTTCTTTGAAGCATCCCCTCTTTCCCTTTTGATTTCCTGTCCATTAACCTTCTCTCCATCATCCGATGCGTCCTTTTTTCTCTTAAGCTCTGCAGCCGCTCTTTGGTCAGGACCTCCCTCAGTGCCATCCTCTTTTCGAACTTAGCCTTCTGCAATTTAGTCCTCAGGGCGCCGATCTCATCTATCTTCCGGTCGATCTTAGCCTTATCCAGTTCATCCTGTTGCATTAATTCTCTTAATTCTATCTGAGCGATTTTCAAGTCAGCTTTAATCCGGATCCCATCTTTCACTCTCTCCAGTGTAATTTCTTTGATTTTCTCCTTTTGTTCTGCTGAAAGTCCGGGTCTGGCTTTAAAAATCTTTTCCTTCTCTGGACTCTGAGAATAAGCCAGACCTGAGCACAGGAAAACGAGAACTGCTATCGAGATCAAGATGCCAATCAGTCTCTTATGTTTAAGCATAATGTCTCACCTCCTTAGGGAATAGTTTTATTTTAAAATTATCTTTACTTTTCAATTCCTCTATTACCTCTGTATTTGCGAATCATCTCCATCATTCTTCTTTCAAACTTTTCCTCGAATACCAGAAGCTTTGCCTGCTGCTCCAGGCTTAAAACCTCTTTGGTTATTCTTTCTAATTTCTCCTGTGTCTTTTCCAGCTTCGATTTATCCGCTTGTAACTGGTCGAGTATCTCTGTAATCTTTTTTTCTTTCCCTTTTTGCTCTTCCCTTAAGGTAAACTCCAGCTCCCTTAAAAGGTCTTCTCTTTTATCTTTGAATACCTTATGCGCATCCCTTACCTCTTTCCAGGCGGGCAAAAATTTGTCCGACTGTTCCCCGGAGAGGTCAAGAACCTCCAGCATCTTCCACATCTTTATGGTTTCTATCTCTTCCCGTATCCTTTCCCTTGTTTCCTCATCGGGAAAATCACGGCGGGGAGGTCCCTGGGCATAAAGGAGCTGAAAGCTAAAAAGAAATACCAGCGTAAATAGTAAGACTATTGAAACTTTTACTTTTCTCATAGAATCTCCTTTTTAAACGTTATCTCCTTCAAGCCTTTCTTTAGATTTTCTAACTCTTTAATGTTCATCTCTCCAAAAGCTTTATCCTTTCCTGCTTTGTCCCAGTAAGTCTCTTCAAATTCTTCTTCCAGCATAGACAGGTTCTTTTTCTCTTTGTCGGTGAAAAGAAAAGCATATGAATCATCATATCCTTCGGTGTAAATAAGCTGTTCTATGCTCTCGCTCTCGACCGGGACAAAATATGTATATGTCTCCCCACCAGTTTTGAAAATTATCCTCTGGTCTATTATGAACAGGGAAACCCCCAGGATAATAATAAATAAGAAAGTAACAGCTGCTCCTGCTATCTTCCACTTGGGGATAACCACCACTGTGGTATCCGTTCGCTTTTCTATTTTTGACCTCACCCCTGCTACAAAATTTGTCCAGTAAAACTCCTCTGGCTGGTATAGGCTTTCTTTTTTCAGGAGCTCGAAAGTGGATTTTATTCCCTGCAACTCCTTTTGACATTCAGGGCAGATCTCCAGATGCTCTTGAACCAACTTACTTTCCTCAGGCAAAAGAGAGCTCTCATAATATTCAACCAGTTTAATTTTGATTTTTTTGCACTTCATATCTTTCTTTTCCTTCATTCTAAAAGATGAGCCAGGAATTTTCTTAACTTTCTTACGGCTTGAAAATAGTTAGCCTTGATCGTCCCCTCGTTTTTTTCCAGGATTGAAGCGATCTCTGAATAAGGCAGTTCCTCATAGTATCTTAAGACGAACACAGACCTTTGTTTTCCGGGAAGACTGGAAACCGCCTGGTCAAGGGTTTTATCCAGCTCCTTTCTCTCAAAATCAATTGATGGGGAATCAGAGGAGGTAATCGGACTGGCTATATCAGGAAGAGAGATAAACGACCTGAATTTGTCTCTCTGCGTGAAGTTCAGACTCAGGTTAACTGCAATACGGTGAAGCCAGGTGGAGAAACTGGAATCACCCCTGAAATCATCTAAAGACCGATAAGCCTTCACAAAAACCTCCTGGGTTAAGTCCATGGCATCCTCCCGGTTGCGCACCATTCGCAGGACCAGGTTGAAAATCCCTTTCTTGTAAAGATTGACCAGCTCATTGAAAGCCTTTTCCTCTCCTCGCTTGAATCTTAAAATTAACTCTTTAACACTTTCCTCAGTCATCTGTTTAGCTTTCTATAAATATTGACACGGAATATATATTAAAAGTTTAATAAAATAATGAAGGGCAAACCGGGTTTGCCCTTTATTTATTAAAAATCAATCATCTATGACCTGCAAATTCTCAGTCTCTTTTGCTCCTTACCAGCACCTTGGAATAAGAGACGAGGTTTTCCAGAACCTTCCCTGTTCCACGCACCACACAGGTTAAGGGATCATCTGCCACAATCACCGGGAGATTGGTCTCATGCCTGATCCTTTTATCCAGCCCTTTAAGCAAAGCACCTCCCCCGGTAACTATTATCCCGCGGTCCAGAATATCTGCGGACAGCTCCGGCGGGGTCTGCTCCAATGCCTGCCTGACTGCCTCCACTATCGACTCGACCGGTTCGCTCAATGCCTCTCTTATCTGAACCGAGCTTATCTTTATAGTTTTGGGAATACCGGCAACCAAATCCCTTCCCTTGATCTCCATTACCTCTTCGTTCTCCAGGGGAAAAGCAGAGCCGATTTTCATCTTGATCTCCTCCGCCGTCCTCTCGCCGATCAGGAGGTTGTAATTCTTCTTGAGATACAGGACAATGGCTTCGTCCATTTCATCCCCGCCAATACGGATGGAAATGTTGTTGACTATCCCGTTTAAGGCGATAACCGCGATCTCTGACGTTCCTCCTCCAACGTCGATGACCATACTGCCAGTGGGCTGATCCACCGGCAATCCCACCCCGATTGCAGCTGCCATCGGCTCCTGTATTAAAAACACCTCTCTGGCACCTGCATTTTCGGCAGAATCCCTGACTGCCCTTTTTTCCACCTCTGTTATTCCCGAGGGAACAGAGATGACGATTCTGGGTTTCATCAGGTAACGATGTCTGACTACTCTTTTAATAAAATCAGAAAGTAATTTTTCAGTCGTCTCAAAATCCGCGATCACCCCATCCTTCAAAGGTCTGATGGCTTCTATCTCCCCGGGTGTACGGCCTAACATCTCCTTGGCAGCTGCCCCCACAGCCAAAACCTTTTTGGTGGCTACTTCAACTGCGACTACCGACGGCTCGTTCAACACTATCCCCTCACCCCTGACAAAAACCAGGGTATTAGCCGTTCCCAAATCTATTCCTATATCATTGGATATAAAATCAAAAAATCCCATCCTTCCTCCTGAAAGGAAATTTTATGAATCCTATTCTTCTTTGCGAGATATATCCGCTTCTGACGGATTATCGACTTTCTCCTCTCCTAAATATATATATCGGTGGATTAAAGGAACCCAATCGCTCCATTTCTTACCTTCCCGCTTTTGCTGAATGTCCCTGTTTATTATATCGGAGAATGCTCCGGTTTTAGCATCCATCTCGTCTGCATAATATAGAATAATCGCCTCCAGGGTCTGGGGAACAACCGGAGAGGCAAATTCCAGCTGACCCTGATGAGAAAGCAAAAGATGTCTAAGCTGCAAAGATAATTCCCTGGGAAAGTCCTGGATTTTTTTAATCTTCTGGTTAATGATCTCATCTCCTGAGATGATATGACCCAGAAGCCTCCCCTCATCCGTGAAATCTATAAAACCGGTAAAAGAGTAGGCGTAAATTTTACCTATGTCGTGCACCAGAGCTCCCGTGATAAGCAGGTCTCTATTTACCAGCTCATACAGTTCCGCTGCTTTTTCGCAGAACTCCACCACCTTTAAAGTATGTTCTAATAATCCGCCCAGATAGGAATGGTGCCATAGCTTTCCGCCGGGTGCATATTTGATTTTTTCGATTAATTTTTCATCTCCCAATATCGAATCCATGAGCTTACTAAGAAAAGAATTTTTTATGGTTTTTGATTTTTCCTCAAACTCCTTTAATAGTAAGTTTAAATCTATCTTCGACTTAGGTAAAAACTCCTTCGGGTCGCTCTCCTCTTCTTTAGCCCTCCTTATCTTCTCTATTTTTATCTCCAGACCCTCTTTATAGGTTATAGCCATTCCTTTGACTTTAACTATGTCGCCGATAGCCACCTCAGCATAAACGACTTCTGCATTTTCCCACAAAACCGCATTTATCCTGCCAGAAGGGTCTCCCAATTCCAATTTGAGATATTTCTGCCCGTTATATTCTTTGAGCTCTTTTTTTCTCAGGACAAAAAAATCTGCGACTTCTATCCCGGGTTTTAAATCTTTTATCCAGATATTTTTCATGGCTTTAAAATTTTTTTAATAATACCACAAGGGCAGAATAAAAGTCAAGCAGAAAATGGTTGTTTAGATAACTGTGAAGGATTATATTCAAAAAAGTAATTATATACAACCTGTGATAAGGTAAAAAAGTATAATATAGTAAATACAAACCTTTGACTAGCTGTATGGCAAATTAAAAGTGAACTTTAAGCGAGATACTTTGACCCTATGCCCGTAATCTATCGCTATATATTAAAAGAGCACATCGGACCATTCTTCTTTGGTCTGGCTACCATCACCTTTGTGCTGATTATGGATTTCCTGCTTGAACTGCTTAATCTCATTATAGGCAAAGGAGTTGGATTCCTTGTGGTCTTACAGGCATTCGCCTTGAATTTAGCCTGGATGCTTGCGCTCTCCATCCCTATGGCTGTTTTCGTCTCCACCCTGATGGCTTTCGGCAGGCTCTCGCAGGATAATGAGATCACCGCACTTAAAACCTCGGGGGTTAGCCTTTACCGGATCATCTTTTTCCCCCTGCTTTTTTCGTTCGTATTGGCTCTTGGTCTGATTATATTCAACGACAGGGTACTGCCCGAAGCCAACCACAAAGCCCGTATATTAATGTCTGAAATACACCAGAAAAAACCTACTTTGAGCATAAAAGAGAACCTTTTTATGGATGAGATACCAGGTTATCACCTGCTGGTAAAGAAAGTCAATCCCAAAACCAACGAGATCTCCGGGATAACCATATATGAGAAAAGAGAAGGCTTATTTCCTCGAACTATCTTAGCCCGGAAAGGTAAAATCGAGTTCTCCGAGGATAAAAACACTCTGATTTTTTATCTTGAAAACGGGGAAGTGCACGAGGCAGACCAGAACCAGCCGGGACACTACCGGTTTATCAGCTTCGAAAAGCAAACCCTTTATATCCCCGACGTGGGGAACAGGCTAATGCAAACCGGTGATGATTACCGTACTGATCGCGAGATGGATATCGGGATGATGATGAATAAAGTAAAAAGGATTCAGGAGAATATCAGTACCGGAAAAAGAGAGCTTGCCCGGTCAGCAGAACAGAGCATCTCTGAGGTTTTCAAAAATAATACTTCCACAAAGAAAGCTTCTGAAGGTGAAGATAAGTTATTATCTGATATTTTCTTCACCAATCAGAGGCAGTTTTTTAAACTTCAGATGGAAACCCAGAACCTGTCCTACCAGGAACGTGTAAAAAACTCGTATCTGGTGGAGGTGCATAAAAAATATTCTCTGCCCTTTGCCTGTGTGGTATTCATCCTGATAGGAGCACCCCTGGGAATTATGGCACGAAGGGGTAACATGGCAGTTGGGCTGGGGATGTCTTTAGGATTTTTCCTTTTATACTGGGCTTTTCTTATCGGTGGAGAGGAGCTGGCTGATAGAATGTATGTGCCGGCTTTCTGGGCTATGTGGTCAGCCAATATCCTATTGGCTTTAGCCGGAGTCTACATCCTTATAAAATCGAGCAGGGAGACGACCTTTATCTCCTGGAAATGGACTGAAAAATTTATCCCGAAAAGATTTCGGAAATTTATGTTCGGGATTGAGTCTTAAACCAGAATTTTAAATATCAATCGGCTGAGGTGCTCTGAAGTGTAACACTTTCCTGCGGATATGTTTCCCGGATAGATTTACACTCCAGTAGTGTTTGGTTATGAAAATTTTAGACCGATATCTTTTAAAACAATTCCTTTCAGTTCTGCTTTTTGCACTTCTTTCCTTCTGGATTATCTTTTTGATCGTTGATCTGGTGGAACACATCGACACCTTCATCGATCGAAAGGCAACCATAAGTTCAGTGGTAAGATATTATCTTTTTTATTCCCCTTACATCGTAGTTCTTATTTCCCCGGTGGCAATGCTGCTGTCCTCTCTTTTTTCCACGGGCCTTCTCTCCCGACAAAATGAGCTTTTAGCTATGAAATCCTCGGGCATAAGCCTGCAGCGAATTCTATTCCCCATTATGCTGTTAGCTCTGTTTATTAGCTCCCTGGTGATGCTTTCCGGGAATCTGTTAATCCCCTATACTAACCAGCAAAGATTGAAAATCCGCTACCAGGAGATAGAGAAAAAAACACGGGCTTTGCAAGTTTCCTATGGTGATATTTATCTGCAAACCGAGAATGACCAGATAATTTATCTGAATCTTTATAACGATGAGAAAAAAGAAGGCTCCGGTGTGTTATTTCAGACTTTTAAAGATAACCGAATAAGGGAGGAAATCCGTGCGGAGAAGATATTATGGCAGGGTAATGGCTGGGTATTTTTAAAAGGAATTCAAAGGATTTTTTCGGATTCCTCCTCTGTTCAGGATGAAAGATATCTGCCCTTTGAGCGTATTTTAAGACTGGATTTAAAGCTTAAACCGGAAATCCTCACCAGAAAACAAAAAACTCCTGAGGAGATGAGTTATCAGGAGCTTAAAAACTATGTAAAGTTAAAGCAGAAAACCGGACAGGATGCTGCTCTGGAAAAGACCGATTTATATATGAAGCTTTCTTTCCCCCTGGCTAATATAATAATTGTTCTCTTCGGGTGTACTCTGGCAACTAGACCGCGCCGTTCCGGTTTAGCCTTAAGCTTTGCTATCAGTCTGGGGATAAGCTTTTTATATTATACCTTCTTAAGAGTCGGTCAGTCATTTGGATATTCCCACAGACTCCCTCCCCTTTTAGCTGCCTGGATTGCCAATCTGGTCTTTGGATTAGTAGGAATAGTCCTATTGTTCAAGGCGAAAAAATAATCAGGCAGGCATGTGGACAAACCCCTAAAAAAACAGTGAGGGATTCCCGTGTGTGGAATTTACTAATTTGGTTCGGTAACTGTAGTCAAGACCCTGTCTAAAGGCGGGGAATTTCCCGAATTATTACCTCCATCCACAAATTCTAAAAGAGATGTATATCAATGCTTCTCTACAAATAATAAACGCCCGACACTAAGGTCGGGCGTTAAGTTTTCCCTTAAACTTTTAAACCTTTAAACTCTTAAACTTGAATTTTACGTTCCCATTTCCCAGGAAGCCAGATACTTTTTCTGTTCCGATGTCAATTTATCTATCTTTATACCCATAGCATAAAGCTTCAATTTTGCTATCTCGGAATCTATCTTCTCCGGTACAATATAGACTTTTTTCTCCAGTTTTTTCCCGTATTTAGCCAGGTATTCAGCAGAAAGTGCCTGGTTGGCAAAGCTCATATCCATAACCACTGCGGGATGACCTTCAGCTGCCGCAAGATTAATCAACCTTCCTTCCCCTAACAGGTTTATCCTTTTCCCATTTTTCAGAGTGTACTCATCCACGAATTCTCTGACTCTTCTTTTCCGTCTGGACATCTTTTCCAAACCCGGAATATCGATCTCCACATTGAAATGACCGGAATTGCAGACCACAGCATTATCCTTCATCATTCTAAAATGCTCGGGACGGAGCACCTTTATATCACCGGTTAAGGTACAAAAGATGTCACCGATTTTAGCCGCTTCTGCCATAGGCATAACCCTGAACCCATCCATAGTAGCTTCAATGGCTTTCAGATTATCTACTTCGGTTACTATCACATCCGCTCCCATCCCTTTGGCTTTGAAGGCAAATCCTCTTCCGCACCAGCCATACCCTGCTACTACTACTTTTGAACCAGCTAACAGGAAATTTGTGGCTCTCAGGATTCCATCAATGGTAGACTGGCCGGTACCATAACGATTATCGAAAAAATATTTCGTTTTGGAATCATTAACTGCGATAATCGGGTATTTCAAAACCCCATCTCTCTGCATACTTCGCAGACGTATCACCCCGGTAGTGGTCTCTTCCGTGCCTCCGATAATGCCATTTATCAGCACAGTCCTTTTTGAATGAAGCGTGGAAACCAGATCTGCCCCATCATCCATCGTGATATCCGGTTGAATATCTAAAACAGAGTTTATATGCTGATAATAGAGCTTATTATTTTCACCTTTTATGGAAAAGGTTGGTATCTGGAAATGCTTAACCAGAGAGGCTGCCACGTCATCCTGGGTGGATAAAGGATTAGAGGCGCAAAGTGCTACTTCTGCTCCCCCCTCTTTTAAGGTATACATCAAGTTGGCAGTTTCCGTGGTAACATGTAAACAGGCTGAGAGTCTAACCCCTCGCAGGGGCTTTTCTTTTTTGAATCTTCCCCGTATCAGCCTTAACACCGGCATGTTCTTCTCTGCCCACTCAATCCTTAATCTCCCCTGCACAGCAAGTTTTAAATCCTTAACATCATATTTCATTTTTACTCCTTTGTGTTAAGTAGATAGTAGAGAGTAGACAGCATACAGGTTTAAAACCCGACCATCTCCTTTTTTATCGTTTTCTATTCAATATCTATTATCTTTTAATCTCTCTTTCAACTTTTAGCTTTCCTGGAGTATCACTTTCAGAGAAACAAATAAGCAGAACAGGTTCCTCGAGATAAATTTAAAGCCTTATCTGCCTGCTTACGCGTCTTTTTTAAGATCCTCTACCTTATCCAGTCTTTCCCAGGTGAATTCAGGCTCGGATCTCCCGAAATGCCCGTATGCTGCAGTTTTACAATAGATAGGTCTTCTTAAATCCAGCATCTCAATCATACCCTTGGGGATGAGTTGAAAATGCTTATGGATTAATCTAATCAAATGGGAATCAGAGACCTTACCGCTACCAAAGGTATCCACCATCACCGAAACCGGTTCGACCACACCTATGGCATATGCTATCTGTACAGCACACTGATTTGCTAAACCCGCCCCCACGATATTCTTGGCAATATACCTTGCCATATAGGAAGCTGACCTATCCACTTTAGTTGGATCCTTGCCGGAGAAAGCCCCTCCACCATGAGAAGCCATCCCTCCATAAGTATCCACGATTATTTTGCGGCCCGTCATTCCAGTATCAGATTGAGGTCCACCGATAACAAATTTACCTGTGGGATTGACATAATATCTGGTCTTCTCATCCACCAGTTCACCTACTACCGGTTTTATGATATATTCGATCATCTCTTCTTTTGCATTTTTTGTTATCTGCTTACCGCTCTCGTCTAAAATCTCCTCAGTATGTTGTGAGGCTAAAACCACACAATCAATCCGATATGGCTTGCTATTCCGGTATTCAACAGTAACCTGAGATTTACCATCCGGACCCAGGTAATCCAATATCCTACTTTTCCTTACCTCTGACTGCTTTCTGCAAATCTTGTGAGCCAGGGAAATCGGCATGGGCATAAGCTCAGGTGTTTCATCACAGGCATATCCCACCATTAATCCCTGGTCGCCCGCACCACCCAGATCAACCCCCTGAGCGATATCCGGGGATTGAGACCCTATGGCATTAAGCACAGCACAGGTGTCGTAATTAAATCCATATTTCGGGTGTGTATAACCGATTTCTTTGATAATATTCCTGGTAAGTCCGGAAACATCTACATAACTGAAGGTGGTGATTTCCCCCCCTACTATAACCAGTCCTATAGTGATAAATGTCTCACAGGCTACCCTGCCATAAGGGTCCTGCCTTAATACCTCATCCAGAACCGCATCTGAGATCTGGTCACAGACCTTATCCGGATGACCCTCCGTAACTGATTCTGAGGTAAAGAAAAAATTCCTTCCTTCCATTTTTCACCCTTTCCTCTTATCAATCAATAGCTCTAAGATATTATTTTTTTCCTAATCCCTGTTATGCTATCCTTCTTGAAGCTACATATAAATACCAATTTCGGAGGAATCCCCCAGGTTCAACCTCTGAAATTTTCCCAGTACCTGAGAGTTGTTTCCCACTAGAGAGGAATCCAGCAAACAAAAACTAACTTCCGATTTCTCTCCCAGGATAGAGTTTTTTATAACTGAATTGTGAATAAACGCATTTTTACCAACTGACACGTTTGGACCGATAATCGAATTTTCAATCCTGCAGCTTCTGGGTATGAAAACCGGAGGAACAATAACACTCCCCTTTATCTGTCTGGTTTTCTTAACCAGAGAGAGAAGATGGCGATTGGTATCCAGGAGTGTCTCCGGTTTCCCGCAATCAAACCAACCAGAAATATCGAAAGTAGAGAATTTAATCCCTTTATTGATCATCAACTGCAAGGCATCGGTAAGCTGATACTCTCCCCGTGTTCTGATATCCTTGCGTAAGATCTCCTGTAGAGCTGTTTTCAAAAGCTGTGAGCTTTTTATATAATACACTCCCACCAGTGCTTTGTTGCTGATGGGTTTATCCGGTTTCTCAATCAGTTCTGTGGCAAAACCATACTTCAGCTTAACCACACCAAATCTCCCCGGGTTATCAACTTCTTTTATGCCTAAGCTGTCATAACTTCCCTTTATAACCGGTTTAAGGTCCATCTTAAAAACCGTATCCCCCAGAATGATCAATACCGGCTCTCCTTTAGTTACCCGTCTGGCAGCTATATGGACTGCATACCCCACACCTTTTAGCTCTTTCTGTTTTATAAAGGTAGATTTGAATCTGTAATTTTTCTTCACATAATCTATTATTTTCTCGCCCATAAACCCAATAACAAATATTACCTCATCTATTTTTAACCCTTTCAACCCTTCCAGGACATGAGCTAAGATAGGCTTACCCGCAACGTGCAGTAAAACCTTAGGTGCAGTGTGGGTTAAAGGTCTTAGCCTCGTACCGATACCGGCAACTGGAATTATCACCTTCATATTTCTTTAAAATAGTCTTTATTTAATGATATGCAACCAATTTGTTAAAAGAAATTGCGCCCTGCCTATCAAAAGTGAGACTCTTGCCATAACAGTATAGCCAAAGGAAGCGCCAAAGGAAATCATTATAAACCAGATTCCAATTTGAGCTATAAAACCCAGGGTTCCTTTGTGCTCTTTGGAAAAATAGAAATAAATAAGAGTGGAGATGACTCCAACCACCATTACTATGCCGGAAAATGTAGCAACATTCAAAAAAGTACTTCTAACCTGAGGTAAAACCATTCCGTGAAGCTGCTGGATCAGGGTTATCCCTGCGGTACTCCCCACAACAAAGGCTAAAGATAATCTGGAAAGCCAGGAGATTCTATTTATAAAGCGGGTAAACATCAATATCCCGAAAATGCCGGGAATAATAAGCAGGTATTGCTTTTCTCCAAACAAGGGGGTCCAGAGTTGTTGTTTTATAATCGAATGCCAGACCAGGCCCACATAGTACCCTGCTGAGATTCCAGCAAAGATATGCTCGGCTAATTTATAAAAAGGATTATCTTTATAAAGGAAACTATAAAGGGCTAAGGTAAAAAAAGCTGCTACGGTAACCCCAAAAGATTCCCAGCTCATTTTGAACCCTCTTTCTTCCTGGTGATAAAATATCCAGCATTACCCAGGATCACAAAAAATATTATCAGAAAATGGATAATCGACTGAGGATCCATCCCCCGAATAGCTCTTCCATAATTCTTTGAAAGCTTTTCATATTCAGCTGCACCCTTCATACCACCTAAAAGACCTACCATCTGCCTGGTCTGCAAATAAGAATAACATTTCGGTGCCATTACTGCCGTTACACCAGCCCCCATTGGCGTTCCGAATCGGGCATTGACCAGGGAAACCCAGTAATCCACGGTTGCGTTATCCGAGACGATGAAGATGAAATCGACATCATCATAATTTTTTACCTTCTGCATCAAGGGTAAGCTATCCAGCTTATTATCATAGGCATCTCGAGGAAAGATGTCAGATATCTTTCTGCCCATACCCAACATCACCGCCTGATAGCCGTATTTATAGCCTAAATTGACATAATCTGCGCCATATTCTTTATTGTATTCCCGGGCAACATCTTTCACCACACCCTCCATTACCGAAAGTGCTCCTAAGGGGATAGTGGTAACTGTGATGACTTTGATATTTTTCCTGAACAGGTGTCTTAGGGCAGCATAGGACATCGGCTCTGTCTCGGGTAGTGTTGAGGGGTAATAATCAAAAGTCAAAAGCACTTTAGAGTCTTCTTCTAAGCTGTCAACCTTGTTGAACAGGTTTTGAGAGGGTTGTGTGATACCTAAAGGTATGTTCAGGGGGAAGAGCAAAGGCAAGATCACAGCAATTCCGATCAGAAAAAAAATATATCTTCTGTCTAATTCTTTAAATTTAGAAATTACTTTAATGAAAGCGTTCATTAGATATCTTTAAAGCTTTTTAGTGCCTCATCCAGACTGGGATAACTCTCAAAAATCTGGAACAAGCGTGTAACCTTGAAAACCTTTTCTACCTCTGGACCCAGATTGGCTAGTTTTATCGTACCCCCTGTCTGTTTGAATTTCTGGCTATACATTAAAAGTACGGATATGAAAGCGGAGTAAATCAGGTCGGTCCTGGAGAAATCAATTACCAGTTTAGAAACACCTGAGGAATGAGTCTCGGTTAACCTCTCCTCCAGCTCCTTAACCTCGTCCCCGGTGAGAAATTTCTCCAGAGGCTCTATTACCACGATATCTTCGAGTTTATAGCTTTTGACTTTCATCTTTCTCTCCCTTTCTCTTGGACATATTTAGTCAAGCAGTCTTGCGGATATGTTTGACCTACCTAGCTGTCTTATTCTTCCTTCAGTCTATCTATCTCTTTTTTGATTTCTTCGATAACCTCAGGATTATAGATAACTTTTCCTTTCTCTTCTTTTACTGAGATAACATAGAATACTTTACCACCATGATGGGCAGTGAACTTTTCATGTGTCTTTTTTTGAAATTCTAATTCATTAATAATCTGTGTGATATAGGCATAGCCTGCAGGTTTGATTTGAAGACCAATGTATTTATCTTTTACTTTTATAAAAAAATCAACATTATACCCTCTATCCCATTCGTCTGGGGCAGGTTCCACTTTGACACCTAGCACTTCTTGTAACTGCCCATAAATAGTCTGTATCTCAGACTGATAACCATCAAAGGTTCTATTAATTACTAAATTAATAACAAAATCAATGCAATCCTGTTCTGAGATGCTCTCAATTTCAGCCTGACATACCTCTGTAATTTTCACATAGAGTTTTCGCCCCAACTGCTCTAAATATTCTTTGGAATAAACTTTTCTACAATAATACTCTTCCCATTTGTTCAAAGATTTAGGAGCGCATTTTCTTATCAATTCCGAAACTGGACCAACTTTACTTTTCTTTGTCAACCCCCATCTCATATTTGCCTGATTCAGTATCCATTCTTTTGGCATTCTATTACACCCTCTGGGATAAAAATTTAGACTTATATTTGTATTCCAACACAGTGTCGACTTCCACCAATCCATTTTTAATCAAATGCGCATTCAAGAATGTCTTGTTCCATAAGTATAGATAACAAAGTAAGTTGTTTTTTTCATCATATTTTATGCCGTCAAATTTCATGAATACCTTTTGCCCTTTGGTTTTTTCTCTCAAAAATTCAATCGCTTCACCATCTTTTTCTGGTCTCTCTTTTACACCTAATAGTCTAATTTTCAGCCCATTATTTAAAATCAACATCTCCGGAGAGATTATTTCTTTAACTGTATAATAGGACTCTTTTTCTGAATGCAAATTATCTATTTTAGAACCAAAACTTAATTTTCTCGGATCAATTTTTTTATCAAATCTTATGAGATCTTTAAAAACATAAGGAAGCTTTTTAATTTCTTCCTTAAAATCTACCTCTGGTTCTTTCTGTCTGATTATTTCATATGATGCATCTTGAAAAACGGTCTTCTGTTTTATCTTAAGCTTTTCTTTAATTATTG
>JAOUFL010000174.1 GCA_029858245.1 Candidatus Zixiibacteriota bacterium | reverse complement strand
CAAGTCTCTCCTCAGAATATCTCAGCTTTTCCTCATCTCCTATTTTTATCCTGTAAAGTCTGTCTGTCTGATAATCCACGTTCCATAGATACTTTCCATCCCAGGCCAATCCACGTGCATAGGGTGCAGGAGCATCAAAGAATAAAATCACCTCACCTTATCCGGAGTTACCATATAAATATGGTTGGCTATTCTATCAGATACCCAGAGATATTTTCCGTCATAAGCCAGTCCCTCGGCATAAGATGAGGGAGCAGGCAAGGTTATGATGGTTGTTCCATCCTCCGTGCTTATTTTATATATCTCCTTAGCCCGATTATCTGCCACCCAGAGGAATTTTCCATCCCAGGCTAAGTCCCTAGGGCTGGAGGAAGGAGCGGAGATGGTTTTCAAAGCTATACCGGTCTGCGGGTCTATCTTGAAAATCAGGTTTTCCTCATTATCCAGACACCAGAGATATTTACCATCCCAGGCTAAACCTGCAGGATGATAGCCAGGAGCAGGTATACTTTTTTTCACGGTACCATCTTCAGGATCAATAGCATACAGAGAATCAGTTTTTCGGTCTGCCACCCAGAGATTCTTTCCGCAGAAAGTTAAACCCGTAGGGCAGGGTCCGGGGGTAGTGAAAAAAGTGTCCACTTCACCGGTGTAAGCAAAAATACCTGTTTCCGGGATTATTATTAAAACCAAGAGCAATAAAAGGATAAAATTACCACGCATAAGTTCCTCCATTTTTAATTGTAAATTACATAATACACACAAATATTTAATGAGTCAAGATATTAAATAAAAATGCATTTGAAAATTATTTAATAAAAAGTTGAAAAATCATAGAGTAGATTTTAACTTACGACATTCTTTTGAAACAGGCAATACTTATCAAAAAGAAACCCCGGTTGTAAAAAATCGGGGTTTCTTTCTATTATGTGAATTCTGTATCTCCAGGGATACATATCCTTAAAAGATTATGGGAAAATTCCTCTTTTCTGCAGAGCAGTTGCTACCTTCTGAACAGCCAGCATCATAGCACCATTTCTCATATCCACTTTCTTCTCCTTAGCGAAACTCCAGACCTCGTTAAAACTTTTGGACATAACGTTTTCCAGTCTGCGATTTACTTCATCCTCATCCCAGAAGAAGGATTGCAAATCTTGAACCCATTCGAAATAGGAACAGACAACTCCACCTGCATTTGCTAAAATATCTGGAATCACAATGACTCCATTCTCCAGCAGAATCTTGTCTGCATCAGGGGTAGTAGGTCCATTTGCTCCTTCGGAAATGATTTTGGCTTTTATCTTCCTGGCAATCTTCTCGGTGATCACGCCCTCCAGGGCTGCAGGGACTAATACATCCACATCCAGGGTCAGAAGCTGCTCATTGGTGATTTCCTCGGCTCCTTTAGCATTGTATCCTTTCAAAAGGCGGTTTTTAGAAGTTTCCACATATTTGTTGATCTCTTTTATATTCAGGCCATTAGGATTATAAAATCCGGTGGAGACGTCGCTTACTCCCATGATCTTACAACCCTGTTCTGCTAATAGTGTAGCGGAGATAGAGCCAACATTTCCATAGCCCTGAACTGCTACTGTGGTTTTTTCAGGTTCCTTTTTTAACCTTTTAAGAAGTTCGAGAGTGCAGATCATTACTCCTCTGCCAGTTGCTTCTTTTCTGCCAAGAGAACCTCCCAGCTCAATCGATTTACCAGTGACCACTCCGGGAGCACAATAGCCCTTGAACATACTTACTGTGTCCATCATCCAGTCCATAGTAGCTGGACCGGTGTTTACGTCAGGCGCCGGAATATCTTTTTCCGGACCAATCAAAGGTAGAATCATAACTGTAAATCTTCTGGTCATTCTTCTAATTTCAGCCTCTGACATTTTAAAAGGGTCAACTTTTATCCCGCCCTTGCCTCCACCATAGGGGATATTGACTACTGCGCATTTCCAGGTCATCCAGGCAGCCAGTGCTTTAACCTCATCTATGGTAACATCCTGGTGATATCTTATACCTCCCTTGCAGGGGCCCCTGACACTGCTGTATTGAACCCGGTAGCCAGAGAAAACCTCTATTCTGCCGTCATCCATTACCACTGGCACAGAAACTTCCAGAGCCCTTTCCGGCTGGCTAAGGACTTTAAGGATACCCTTATCCAGTTTCAACTTGGCTGCAGCGTTTTCCAACTGCTTGGTTGCCATTTCAAAAGGGTTTAATGCCATTTCTTACCTC
The DNA here is from genome assembly GCA_029858245.1 of Candidatus Zixiibacteriota bacterium. Classification (GTDB taxonomy): domain Bacteria; phylum Zixibacteria; class MSB-5A5; order MSB-5A5; family RBG-16-43-9; genus JAOUFL01. The sequence goes on along the minus strand of JAOUFL010000174.1, from coordinate 2,887 downwards.
CATAACTTTTGGTTTTTTAAATTTCACCTGTTTTGCTTCCTTTATTCAGAAAGCTTGTGAAATTTGTAACAAATGATAATAAACTAAAACCACTATGTCAATATCTTTATATTAAAAAACATAAAGGGAATTTCAGGGAAAATTCATTCCGGGATTTAAGCTTACCCTTTGATGGGAAATAACTTATTAGGATTTGAGGGAAGGTTTTAAATCATAAATCAGCAGGTATAGATGATATTTCAAAAAGTTTTATCCGGGAAACATTGTTTACAAATAGCAATCCTATTTTTCGCCCTTTTAAAAGCTTCTAAAGCTCTGGGGATATCAATATCTTTTTCTCTTGATTTAAGCCTCTGCTTTGCCCTCTCCAAAGCTTTTTTTGCTCTTTCCAGGTCGATATCCCCGGTAAACTCCACTGAATCGGCTAAGATTATCACCTTGTTCTTCAATACCTCCAAAAAGCCTCCGCTTATTACCAGGATGACCTCTTTTCCTTCAGAATTTTTTACAGTCAGTTTTCCAGGAACCAGAGAGGTAATAAGGGGGGCATGGTCGGTCAAAACCCCCAGGTATCCTTCAATCCCCGGTGCAATAAGGGACGATACTTCGTCTTCGTAGAAGATTTTCTCTGATGTGACAATGTTAAGTTGAAACATAAGAATCTCACTAAAAATCTTTTATCAACTTATAAAAAGCAATTCACTTGTCAACTTTTTTCTGTTTAAAAAACAAGAGCAAGCTCTGATACTCCAGAAAAATAGCAAGGCTGAAGATTTGCCCTATATTTTAATTTGGAGGGTCAGATATCCTGTCTGGCCTTATGAACAGGCAGGGATGCCTGTTCTATCAAGCTTTTTCTGTAGGGTTCAAAATTTTGAACCCCTACCACTTCGATTTTTTTTAAACTTATTTTTCTGAGTTTCTTTCAGCTTTTTTAACTCATCTCTGTAAAAAGCAGCTTTTTCGAATTCCATATTACGCGAGGCTTTTTTCATAGCTTTTTCTAAATGCTCGATTTTATCCTCCAGGGTTAAGTAGTCGAGATAATCCATCTTTTCTTCTTTCACCACAGGCTCTGTGCGGGAGTCGGCAAAAGCTGTGGTTTTCAGAATCTCTTCCCTGGTTTTGTAAATAGTCTGCGGGGTAATCCCGTGAGTCTCGTTATATTCCTGCTGGATTTCTCTTCTGCGGTTAGTCTCTTTAAGTGCTTTTCTCATAGAGTCAGTTACTTCATCCGCATACATAATCACCTCTCCCGCTTTGTTGCGTGCAGCTCTTCCTGCTATCTGGATAAGTGAAGTTCCCGAGCGCAAGAAACCTTCCTTATCCGCATCTAATATGGCTACCAGCGAGACCTCAGGTAAATCCAGCCCTTCTCTCAGCAGGTTTATCCCCACCAGCACGTCAAATTCAGCCAGTCTTAAATCCCTTAAAATATCTACCCTTTCAATGGCATCTATTTCAGAATGGAGGTATCTGACCTTAATACCCATCTGGGACAGATAATCAGCTAAATCCTCAGCCATTCTCTTGGTGAGGGTGGTGACCAGAACCCTTTCTTTTTTCTCTGCCCGTAATTTTATCTCCTCCAGAAGATCGTCAACCTGATTTTTAGAGGGTTTGACTATTATCCGGGGATCAATCAGACCGGTAGGCCTGATGATCTGTTCAATCACTTTTCCTTTGCTTTTTTCTAATTCGAACTCTGCAGGGGTTGCAGAGACGAATATGACCTGATGGATTAATGACTCGAACTCTTTGAAGACCAGGGGACGGTTATCCAGTGCTGACGGGAGCCGGAAACCATATTCAACCAGAACCTCTTTTCTGGATCTGTCACCAGCATACATACCTCTTATCTGGGGTATTGTCTGATGAGATTCATCTATGATCATCAGATAATCCTCAGGGAAGAAATCCAAAAGACAGTAAGGTTTTTCTCCCGGCTTCCTTCCGGCGAGATGACGGGAATAGTTCTCAATTCCAGTACAGTAACCGATCTCCTTCATCATCTCCAGGTCAAATTTGGTTCTGGATTCAAGTCTCTGAGCTTCCAGGAGCTTTCCCTGGCTTCTGAACCAGTTTAACCTCTGTGCCAGCTCAATCTCGATATATTTTATGGCTTCCTCCAGTTGAGGAGGGGTGGTTACGAAATGCTTTGCTGGATAGATGGCGACTCTCCTTTTTTCCTCGATCAGGTTCCCCTTAAGGGTATCGATAACGGAGATTTTTTCAATTTTATCCTCGAGCATCTCTAATCTTAGAGCAGTTTCCTCATAAGCTGGATGGATTTCAATTGTATCCCCTCTGACCCTGAAGGTCCCCCGGGCGAACTCGATATCGTTTCTGGAATAGTGTATGTCAATTAAGCATTTTAAGATCTCGTCTCTTTCTATCTGTTCACCTATCTCCAGAAACAAAAGCAGGTCTTTGTAATCTTTGGGAGATCCCAGACCATAGATGCAGGAGACGCTGGCGACTATGACCACATCATCCCTTTCCAACAGGGAGGAGGTAGCACGTAAACGCAGTCGGTCGATATCATCGTTCATGGAAGTATCTTTTTCGATATAGGTGTCAGTTTGAGGCATGTAAGCCTCAGGCTGGTAATAATCGTAATAGCTTATGAAAAACTCTACTGCGTTTTGAGGAAAAAATCCTTTAAGCTCTCCATACAGCTGTGCAGCCAGGGTCTTATTGTGCGAGATGACCAAGGCAGGTTTACCTGCATTGGCGATAACATTGGCGATGGTGAAGGTTTTTCCTGAACCGGTAACTCCCAGAAGGGTCTGGTATTTTTCGTTCTTCAAAATACCCAGGGTTAGTTTATCAATCGCCTGCGGTTGGTCACCAGTGGGTTTATAATTGGAAACTAATCTGAACTTAG
>JAOUFL010000006.1 GCA_029858245.1 Candidatus Zixiibacteriota bacterium | reverse complement strand
TATCCCCTACAAAACTGAACATTTTAATGAGACGTCTCGGTAATTCTTCAGGAAACATCGCCAGATGTTTATCCTGCTTTTCACCTGGGAAATTCCAGTGACCGGTGAAATACTGATTCCATTCTTTCTGTGTCAATTTCGATTGTTCTTTAATCTCCTTGTTTACTTTTGGAGGATTACCATGTTTCTTGAAGAGCAAAATAAATTCATAATCCAGTTTTAAAATCCCGCTTCTAGGATAAGGGAAAGAACCCATTACTGTAGCTCCACCAGTAGTATGGCAGGTAGTTACTTTCTGCCAGATAATGGCTCCCATATAATCAAAACCAACGCTTTCACAGAACTTAATTATCTCTGTTCTTATTGGGATAACTTTATATCTCCCATAATAGACTGAACGAGCAAACTGGTCTCCGATATTAATACCTAAACGACAACCTTTATGTAAAACCCTATGGCATTCATTCCAGACTAAGTTAAGATTAGTTATATACTCTTCATAACTATCATTAAAACCTATCTGTTTCCCATTTCCATAATCTTTTAATTGCCAGTAGGGCGGTGATGTAATGACAAGGTGTACAGATTCATCCGGGACCTTTTTCATCCATCTCGAATCGCCTATAATTATCTTGTGATTAGTTCTAAACATTTTCAAATTAGTTTATTTATTGTATATTACCCCATATAGGTCCTTTCGATCCCCAGGATAATCCTTAAGGAGATCGAAGCTGCTCCCAGAGCGGCACCGATTATTATTCCCCTTTGCACGGCTAAATTCGGATAAGCCATAATCCAGTCGGCAATATTCGGCAGGTCGTTCCATAAATATTGACCCAGCGGTATCCTGCCCAGCATTATTATCACTGCAGTCACCAGCAAGATCGTAGCCTCCATAGTCCTGGCTCTAAAAGCCCGATATGCTGCGGAGGCAATGAAAAAAGCAAGTATAGAAAACATAGTCGACATCATAGGTGATTGAATATTCTGAAAAAGCCAATCAAAGGGTGTGTTCTCCCCCATCCCCCAGACTACTCCCGAAATTGACATGCCTATTACAAACATAACCAGAATCAGCTTAAACCCCCAGTCTTTACTCCTTTTTGAGATAATCTTAATATTAACCTTTAAAATACTGACTATCCCTAAAAGTAAACTGATACCTCCAACTATTGTAACCCAGGTTAAAAGATTCTGGCTGAAATTAGCTATGCCCGGATTGGTACTGAAAAAAGCTGAAACCATAATGAATCCAGTAAGAAATGCTATAACCACAGGTAACTGTACTTTCATAAACTTATTGTTCTAGGAATAGGTTATAAAAGAAACCATTCCCGATTTGCAGGGTATCAAAAAGTACTCCCAGGAGAATACAGACAACCAGAAAGATTTTCATCCAATCCTGCCCTTTTAAACTTCCGAGCATCCTGGGCTCTCTTGAAAGATAGGAACTGGCTGCATAAAGCTCCTCCCCCATCAGGGTATAATCGCAGGCAGCGATGAAAAAGGGAAGCTGTTCCGGATTTGCTGTACCTGCTATCTGAATGGCACCACTTTCATGTCCCTCCTCTGCTAAAAGCAGGGACTCTGCATAAAAAGCTCCCATATATACATTTGTAGCTGGTTTATCCCTGTGCATGACTCCGTGAACGGCTGCAACGAAAGCAAACTGTTCTCCTGCTACATATCTAGCCATTTCAGAGTCATAATTTTCACCTTTTCCTGTACCTAAATAAGCCCCTTTGATAGCTTCCTGGGCTGCGGCCAGGACCAGAGGATAACGCACTGGTACTAAAAGAGGTGTATTATATTGAGCGGTTACTTTAGCTACTCTGCCGAGGATAGATAGTCCGGCAATTGTCTGTATTTCCTCCAGCTCGTCGATACCAGGAATAAAAAGAACTGACCTGCCCATCTCTGTTGCTCTTCCCACACCTTCCTCAACTGCATCGAGTCCAGCGATTTTGCGGATGAAAAGTTTTTTTCCTTTTTTAGCGCTTCGGATATAAAAGAGAACAACTGTGGAGAAAACTACAAGTAATATCAAGGCATTAAACCTGTCCAGCCTGAACCAGGAAAGATTATCAAAAGAATTTGCCAAAGCTTCCCCTGAATGGAAAATATTGATAATCAGCACCAATATGAGGATTTTGATTTCTTTCATTTTTTAAGCAGTTAGTCTTGTCTTGAGATAATCGATTACCTTAACCGGAGTCGGGTCTATCCTGTTAAGAATAGCCAGATAAAAACTGACAAAATCACCCAGTTGTATCAGATAGAACATTCGGGATAACAGATTCTGACCCTGACTTTTTATTTCAAGCACTTCTACTTTTTCTTTTTCAATTATGTTTTTTACTATCTTCATTCTCCTTTTAATCCGCGGGTGATCTTCCTTATCTTTAAGGAGCACCACTATCAATTTCTCCCTTATATGTTCCAGGACTTTCCAGCCCACAAGCTCATTATGGTTAAACTCCGGGAAATAATTATTAAAGGCTAAAACCTTGGAGTTCTCACAGAACTGACCTTTCCACCTGTAACCTACCGCATCGAAATAATCGACTGAGGAGTAGATTATGGGAATTTTATTATGTAGTTTCAAGGCTAAACTTTTAGCGGGATTCTGCTCAAGCTTTTTTCCCAGGATATATTCATCTCTTTTTCTTTCAAGGTAACTTGAGGTTTTTACTATCTCTTCTTTTCTGTCTGCAATAATTTTCAATCTGGAGAGGATAACAAGAATTGGGGTAAATGAATAACCCAATGCCGCGCGAGGTGAAAACCCCTCAGGAATGGCAACAAAGGGAAATCCGTCTTTTCTGCATTTTTCTAATAACTTACCCCCTGAGGTAACAGCAATAATGCGGGCTTTTTTGCTCCTGGCTTGTTTGTAAGCCGAGAGGGTTTCCTCGGTATTTCCTGAGTAGCTGGAGACAAAGACCAGGCTTCTGTTATCTATAAATTCCGGTAAAAGATAATTCCGGCAGACTAAAAAAGGAACTTTAAGCTCAAAGGTTAAGTATGACCTTATCAGATCACCCCCAATGGCTGAGCCGCCCATTCCGGCAAGTGCTATGTTGGTCGGATAAAATTTAGAGTTTCCTAAATAAACTTTCTGCCCAAGATTGATACCTTCTATAAGCTGCTGAGGAAAATTATAGATTCGCCCGTACATCCCCTGTTGATCAATCTCATTTATTTCTTGGATATCAGCTAAATCTGGTTTTGAGGTCATAATGCTAAGGCTTTTAAACTTTTCTATTACTGAACCTGTGTTGATAATCCTCTTCCATCAGTTTTTGAATCTCCTTTACATCTTTCAGTTTCATCACTTCGCCTGTTAGCTTTTGTGCTTCCTTGAATTCTATGGAACGGATTATCTTTTTGATCTGGGGGACAGCATAAGGTGAGGTGGAGAGTTCGTCTATACCCAGACCCACTAGAAAGACTGTTGCCTTGGGGTCTGCAGCCATCTCCCCGCACATTCCTACAAAGATCTCGTTCTTGTGACCTTCGTCTATAGTTGTTTTTATTAATTTTAGAACTGATGGGTGAAAGCTCTGATAGAGATAAGCAACCTTCTCGTTTGCCCTGTCCACTGCCAGAGTATATTGAATTAAATCGTTGGTTCCAATACTAAAGAAATCACATTCCTTTGCCAAAGAATCTGCCTCCAGGGCAGCAGCCGGGACCTCGATCATAATCCCAACCTTGAGCTTATGGTCAAACATTACCCTTTCCCTCTTCAAATCAGCTTTAACCTCATTTAAAAACTCTTTAGCCCTTATAAGCTCCTCTAAACTCGATATCATAGGAAACATCAGAAGAATGTTCCCGAAAGTGCTTGCCCTTAGAATTGCACGGAGTTGAGTCCTGAAAATATCAGGCAGGTCCAGACAAGCGCGGATGGCTCTCCAGCCCAAAAATGGATTGGCTTCATACGGTCTTCCTGGGATATGCATGAATTTATCCCCCCCCATATCAAAAGTCCTGATAACTACTTTTCGTGGATGTATCCTTTTAGCTATAGCCGAATATGCTTGATACTGCTCCTCTTCTCCTGGAAGGTTGTATCTTGCCAGGTATAGATACTCGGTTCGGAAAAGACCTACTCCCTCAGCTCCATTCTTTATGGCAACCTCTGCATCCGAGGGAAGCTCGATATTAGCTGAAAGCTTTAGTTTTCTTCCATCCTTTGTCTCTGCCACAAGCTCAGCCAATTCAAGAAGGCTCTTATCCCTTTCGAGAAGCTTTTCTTTTTTAGCCTGATAATTTTTTAAGGTGAAATCATCCGGAGAAAGTATTATCTCCCCCCTCTCACCATCCAGTATCAATTTCTCGCCGGGCTTGACCTCAGAGTAAAAATCTTTTAATCCCACAACGGCTGGGAACCCTAAGGACTTAGCTAAGAGTACGACATGTGAGGTTTTACCTCCCGTATCGATGGCAAAACCAAGAATGTTTGCTCTACTCATCTGAACTACATCCCCGGGAGAAAGGGAATGAGCTACAATGATGGCCGGCGAAGTTACCGACTCTAAAGAATACTGCTTCAATCCTAAAAGATTATTTAACACCCGTACGGAAACAGCGTTGATGTCTGAGGTTTTATCCTTCAGATGTTCATCTTTAGAAAGTGATACCTTGTTTATGGTCTCTTGAACAATCTTCTGGTATATGAATTCTGCATTCCCTTGCTCTTTTCTTATCCTGTTTATTACCTGTTGATTAATAAAATCATCTTCCAGGATCAAAAGATAAGCCTCAAAGATTTTAGCCTGTTCCACACCTGCTTTTCTGGTCAGGTCCTCTTTAAGTTTCAGAAACTCTTTTTTTGATTCCTCCAGTGCGTTTTTAAAACGAATGACTTCTCCCTCAACCTGGGTGGCCTGAAGCCTGTTCTCTATAATTTTTATCTCTTTTTTGTCCAGAAGAAATGCTTTACCTATAGCAATACCAGGAGAAGCTGGAATTCCTCTCCAGATCTTTTTTGCATCAGATTTTTCCATATTTTAAACCCATTAAAAGACTTAAAAGCCTATTCCTCTCCGAACTTACCTTCGAATAGTTTAGCTATTTCCTCCACTGCAACCGACTCGTCTTCGCCCCAGGCTTTGATAATTATAAAGCTGCCTTTCTCCGCAGCCAGCATCATAACGCTCATGATACTTTTGGCATTTACCTCAAATTCGTCTTTAACCAATCTGATCTCAGATTTGAACCTGCTGGCTTTCTGTACTACCATAGCTGCTGGACGGGCATGTAACCCCAGACGATTTACCACCTGAATTTTTTTCTCTATCAATTCTACCTTCCCTGAACTCGGATAAAGTTCTTTCCTGAAAGCTGTCTCACCAGTCCTTTCAGCTCTAAATTAAGCAAAACCGAAAGAGCCGTGGGAGTTGCAAGCTCGCTTTCCTCAGCAATAAGATCGATATGGGCTGGCTCTGCAGAAAGAAGCTGATAAACCTTTTGCTCCTTATCCGATAGAGGATATTCTTCTTCTTTTCTTAGTTCTTTTTTATCCTGAGATAAAACGCTTTTGAGCTCTTCCAGGATATCCACTGAACGGGTAACCAGTTTTGCTCCCTCTTTAATCAGCCAGTTTGTCCCCTCGCTTCTTAAAGAGCTGATATTCCCGGGTATGGCAAACACCTCTCTGCCTTGATCTAATGCTAGTTTGGCAGTTAATAAAGCACCGCTTTTCATCCCAGCCTCGATTATCACTACACCAAAAGACAAACCGCTTATCAGTCTATTCCTTTTCGGGAAATTAGTTCCTTCAGGTTTGGTTCCCAGAAGAAACTCGGAAAGCAAAGCACCATTTTTCACTATCCTCTCAGCCAAACTCTTATTTTCCGGCGGGTAAATTACATCCAAGCCTGATCCCAGGACTCCGATCGTCCTTCCCTTTGACTCCAGAGCATAATGATGAGAGATAGAATCAATCCCTCTGGCAAAACCACTTATTATCGTGATACCTTCCTCCACTAATTCTTTTGTGATCTTCTCGGTGATAAGTTTACCATAGGCGGAGGGAGTTCTGGTCCCTATAATTGCTAAAGCTCTATTATCTTCTTTTTTTAACTCCCCTTTAAGAAAAAGATAGGGAGGAGGATCATAAATATTTTTTAAGTTGACCGGGTACTCTCCGGAATTCAAGGTTATAAAATTGATCCCTTCTTCTACTATCCTGGTACTCTGCTTCTCCGCTTCGTCCCATAAGTTAAAATCCTTAATACTTTTTGCTACGACTCTTCCTATATCCGGAATTTGTTCGAGCTCCTTCAGGCTGGCTGAAAATACTTTCTCGGGAGAGTCAAAATGGTTCAAAAGCGAAATAAACCTTTTGGGTCCGACCTCTGGAACCAAAGACAGCCCAACCCATTCTTTTATCTCGCTAAACTCCAATTCTCATTTCTCCTTTTTCCCTTATTCTTACTTTATCTAATTCCCTGTCCAGAACCTTAAGAAGTTTATCAAGCCCTTCACCAGTCAAAGCTGATATTTTTACCATCTGAGTATCCAGATTAAGCTTGAGCTTTGTATTTTCTTTTTCCGATAACAGATCGATCTTGTTCAATACCAGAATAGAAGGTTTATCCAAAAGAGATATATCAAACAGCTTAAGCTCATTCTGAAGGTTATAATATTCTGTTTTCAGGTCAGAAACTGTCACATCCAGGAGGTAAATCAATAATTTGGTCCTCTGGATATGTCTAAGAAACTCCAGACCTAATCCTTTGCCTTGATGTGCACCTTCTATTAGACCCGGGATATCTGCCAGGATAAAGCTTCTATGATCACTCAATCTCACCACTCCTAAATTAGGTTTGAGGGTAGTGAAGGGATAAGAGGCTATCTTTGGTCTGGCCTCTGAGACTCTGGTTAAAAGAGTTGACTTGCCTGCATTGGGTGCTCCAACAAGGCCCACATCTGCCAGGAGCTTTAATTCAAGAACGATTTTTTTAACCTCTCCTTTCTCACCTGGCTGTGCAAAACGAGGAGTTTGATGAGTAGATGTTTTAAAGTGGGAGTTCCCCTTCCCCCCTCTCCCTCCCTTAGCCACAATGCAGGTACTCCCTTCAGAGATTAAGTCAGCTAAAATCTCCCCTGTAGCTTTATCCTTTACGATTGTTCCCGGAGGAACTTTAATTAACAGATTTTCTCCATCTACCCCTGTTTGATTCTTTCCTTTTCCGTGCATTCCTCTTTTGGCTTTATAAATCTTTTTATAATGGAAATCCAGAAGAGTAGAAAGATCGGTATCAACTTTCAGGGTAATACTACCTCCCTTACCTCCGTCTCCACCATCTGGACCTCCTTTGGGCACAAATTTTTCCCTTCTGAAACTGACGCATCCACTCCCCCCGTCACCTCCTCTTACTTCTATCTCTGCATAATCTACAAACATAAAATCTACTTATTGCCCTCGAGTATCTTAATTAATATCTCTCTCAGCTTCTCTTTTTCAACCCCTCTTATCAAAAATCCATTAGAGGCGATTGATATTTCCCCGGTTTCTTCTGAAACGATCAGGGAGATGGCATCTGAATCCTCAGTTATGCCTATTCCGGCTTTATGTCTCATTCCGAATAGAGTATCATATTCTCTTTTCTGGGTTAAAGGGAGGGTACAGGCAGCTGCTACTATAGTTTCCCCACGGATAATGGCCGCTCCGTCATGCAAGGGGGTATAAGGGGTAAACAAAGTCAAAAGCATCTCACTGGAGAGCTGGGCATTTAAAGACTTTCCGGTTTCTATGAAATTTTTCAAACCGATTTCCCTTTCAAGAACAATCAATGCCCCGTATTTCAGCTCTGAAAGCTTAATCGAGCCTTTAATCAGCTCATCTAATATCTTCTGTTTCTCGTAACGTATGAATAGGCGAAAAAGCTTGTTATGCCCGAACTGGGCTAAGGCTTTTCTCAACTCTGGCTGAAATACTATCACCAGAACTATTATGCCTACTGTTGCGATGTTGGAGATCATCCATTTCAACCCTTCGAGTTGAAACCAGAAAGCCACAAAGGAGAAAAGAATTAACACAAAAACCCCGAACAGGATCTGTATTGATCTTGTGCCTTTGACCAGTATCAGGAAGCGGTAAAAAAGAAATGCAACGATTGCGACATCGATTAAATCTATAATTCCGAATTTTAGAAATCCTATATGAAAAAGACCCATTTTCAACTACCCCTGCTTCAAAACAGCATCAACTATTCCTGCCGCCTTTTTACTCTCTTTAACGTCGTGAACCCTGATCATATTCGCCCCATTCATTATACACATTGCCAGGGCAGCCAGACTCCCCTCCAGCCTTTCATCCAGTGGAAGATCCAGTATCTTTCCGATGAAGGATTTACGGGAAACTCCCATCAAAAGGGGTTTACCCAGAGATTTGAATTCACTCAGGTTTTTCAAAATCTTCAAGTTATCCCCCACGGTTTTGCCAAATCCTATTCCCGGATCAACTATTATTTTATCCTCTTTTATACCTGCCTTATTTGCCTCACTGATTGATTCCTGAAGATAAGATTTAATCTCCTCCACGACATCCTTATAATATGGATTTTTTTGCATATCTCTGGGAGTGCCCTTTATATGCATCAAAACCACGGGAGCTCTTAAGTCCGATATGGTTTTTTTCATCTCCGCATCAAACCTCAGGGCACTTATATCATTTATCATCTCAGCACCAGCCTCTAAGGCTGTTTTAGCTACCTTTGATTTATAAGTATCAATCGAGATGGGGATATCTATTCTTTTTACCAATTCTTCAATCACCGGAATAACTCTATGCAATTCCTCCTCCAGTGAAACCGGCTCAGAGCCAGGACGGGTGGATTCACCACCGATGTCGATAATATCCGCACCCTCCTCTGCCAATTTTATCCCTTCCCTGATCGCTTCCTCCGGTTTAAAAAATTTACCTCCATCTGAAAAAGAATCAGGGGTCACATTGAGAATTCCCATCAGAAAAGTCCGCGACGAAAGATCCCATCTTTTATGACGAAATCCCATAGTAAATCGGGAAGTTCTCTCTTCACTATCCCGATTTAAAACTTTAGATTTATGGCTCATCTTTTTTTATCAAAGAAAATGCTTCTGCTCTGAGTAAGCCTTTTCTCAAATCCCCTCTTAGAGCTGAGATAACCATAAGAGACCCGGGTTGTTTTATACCCCGCATGGAGAGACAAAGATGTTCTGCTTCCGTTACGACCAATACCCCCCTGGGCTTCAAAACCTGCATCAGCGTATCCGCTATCTGTGCGGTGAATCTCTCCTGTAGCTGAAGTCTGGAAGCCAATAACCCGACTACACGGGATAAACTGGAAAATCCTGTTATCTTGTTTTGTTTGGGAATATAAGCAATATGCACCTGACCGAAAAAAGGTAGAAGATGGTGCTCGCATAAAGAGTAAAAAGGTATCCTTTTGGTTATTATCATCTCATTCTGTTCTGGGGCAGAGCATAATTTTAACTCTGCTTTGGGATCCTTGAAGATACCGCAGAAGCTCTCCTCATAAAAGTCAGCTACCCTTTGAGGGGTTTTTTTTAATCCCTCTCGTTTAAGGTCATCCCCTATCCCTTCCAGAATCATCCTCACCCCTCTTTCTATTTTCCTTTTATCAACCCGGTTTTTCTTCTTCATCTTTTTCTTCATTCTTGAGTTTTTCACCCTTTAGTACTTTGTCTATTTCCTCACCATCCAGAATCTCTTTCTCCAGAAGAGCTTTAGCCAGGAGGTGGAGTTTATCAAGGTTTTCACTCACCAGTTCCAGAGCCTTTTTTTCCGCATTTTCTACAATACCTTTTACCTCCTCATCTATCTCCTGAGCCGTACGCTCGCTATAATCCCTGTGCTGGGCAATCTCCCGCCCTAAGAAGATCGTCTCTTCCTTTTTTCCGAAGGTCAAAGGACCTAATTTTTCACTCATTCCCCATTCGCAAACCATTTTCCTGGCAAGCTCGGTTGCTCTTTCTATATCGTTTCCTGCTCCGGTGGTAAGCTCATTAAAAACCAGCTTTTCAGCTACTCTTCCACCCAGAAGAGGAATTAATCTGGTTTCAATATAACTTTTTGAATATGTGTGTTTTTCATCTATGGGAAGGTAATGAGTTACACCTAAAGCCATTCCCCTGGGGATTATTGTCATCTTATGAACCGGGTCCGAACCGGGAAGGAGTTTGGCTACTAAAACATGTCCGGATTCATGATAGGCAGTGAGCTTTTTTTCTCCTTCGGTTATGACCATACTTTTTCTCTCGATACCCATCATCACCCTGTCTTTTGCTTCCTCAAAATCCTGCATGGTTACCTTATCCCGATTCTTCCTGGCAGCCAATAGAGCCGCCTCATTTACCAGGTTTGCCAGATCTGCACCTGAAAGTCCTGGCGTCCCCCGTGCAAGAATCATTAAATCCACATCCTCGCCTACTATTATCTTACGGGTATGAACTTTCAAGATGCCATTTCTGCCTTTAACGTCCGGGTTATCTACGACGATTTGACGATCAAACCTGCCAGGTCTTAACAGGGCTGGATCCAGGACATCCGGACGGTTGGTTGCAGCTATAAGTATTACTCCTTCATTCGAATCGAAACCATCCATCTCCACCAAAAGCTGGTTTAAGGTCTGTTCCCTTTCATCATGACCACCTCCTAATCCAGCGCCACGATGACGACCAACTGCATCTATCTCGTCGATGAAAATAATACAAGGAGCGTTTCTTTTCCCCTGATCAAAAAGATCTCTTACCCGGGAGGCGCCTACACCCACAAACATCTCCACAAAATCTGAACCGCTGATACTGAAGAAGGGAACACCAGCTTCACCTGCTATGGCCCGGGCTAAAAGTGTTTTACCTGTTCCTGGTGCACCCAAGAGTAAGGCACCTTTGGGAATTTTACCTCCCAATCTCTGAAATTTGGATGGATCTTTCAAAAACTCGATGATCTCCTGAAGTTCCTGTTTTGCTTCGTCTGCTCCGGCAACATCGTTGAAAGTGACTTTGGGCTTGTCGCCCATAAGAAGTTTAGCTCTGCTTTTGCCAAAGGCAAAAAGACCCCTGGTTCCCCCCTGCATCTGTCTTAAAAGAAGAAACCAGAGCAGTCCCAGAAGAAGGATATAAGGCAAAACACCCAAAAGCAACCCTGACCAGTTGAAGCTGGGGGGTTCCGCTTTTATCCCTACATTTTTGGCTTCCAATTTTTGTAAAAGTGATGGGTCTTCAAAGGGGAGTCGAAGTCTAAAATGTTTGAAAGAACCTATTACTTTTCCCTGGGGTTTTTTGACCTCTGAAATAAACTCACCCTCCACATCTTTTTCCACCAGAATAACGCTTTTGACATTATTGGAATCGAGTTGCTCTAAAAACTCGCTATAGGTAACCTCTATTTCTTTTTTTGAGCTCCGGTTATAATTCTGAAAAAGGTAAATAGACAATATGATCAGCATCAGCCAGATCAACATAGTCCTGCTGGCTTTCCTCCAGAAGAATTCACTTCCTGGCTTTTTACCGTTAGGTTCCCGGGGTGATCTGTTCTTTCCCCCTCGATTAGACCTGCTGCCTCGCTCAAGATTATCTTTTATTTCTCTCATATGCTCATCCTCTTATCCTCTCATCAAAGCTCAAACCTTCTCTGGGCTAACTTAGACCCTTCGATTTTTGCTATATAAGGCAAATTGCGATATCTCTCCGCTAAATCCAGACCATACCCCACCACGAACTCATTGGGTACTGTAAATCCTACATATTTTAAATGCATCTGGACTTTTCTTCTTTCTTTTCTATCCAGAAGCGCTGCGATCTCCAGACTTCTGGGATTACGCAGAAGAAGATTTTTCTTTATAAAGTTTAAAGTCAGGCCTGTGTCTACTATATCCTCTATGATTATTACGTCTTTTCCCTCTATATTTATATTTAAATCCTTGATCAATTTAACCACTCCACTCCCCTCTATCTCCTGACCGTAGCTGGCAACTGCCATAAAATCAACCTCATGAGGAACTTTAATCACCCTGATCAAATCAGCTAAAAAGATAAAACTACCTTTAAGTATTCCTATTAATATCGGTTCCTTACCTGAATAATCCTCAGAGATCCTTTTTCCTAATTCTTTAATTTTCTTCTGCAGCTCCCTTCTGGGAATGATTATTTTAAAATCCTTTCCCTTCATTTTACAAGTAAATTCTAATGATTTTTCTTAAAAAGCCTTAATTTTTAAAATGGTTTTTGTGCTCTCAGTTACCTTGAATTCATCTCCAATTCTGTAGCCTACAACCCAGGCAATCCTTCCTCCGGAAGTCAAAACCAGTGCTTTTTCCTTCTCATATCGTGGAATCTTGAGGTCCGTTAAAAAATCTTTTAAACTTTTTTCCCCACTCATGCCCAGGGGTTTGAACCTGTCGCCAGTTCTGGCGTTTCTCAATATAAAGGGTGGTTTTAGTTTCTCTCGGTCAAGGAAAGCTACCATCTGATCCCCGGAATAGGATTTCTCAGAAGATTGCCCTCTCCGGACTATCGTCGAATCAAAGCTTATTCCGAAACTTTTACTTTCAGTTACTCCAGGAAATCTAACCGTCAGGGCTTTCTTATTCTTTTCTGCTTGATAAAAATTCAAAGACTTTGAGGAGACTTCCACCAGAAGTGTTTTTTTCAAAAAAATCCTTCTGCCGCTTTTTTCCTTCCGGGCTAAGTCCAATATTCTTTCCACCGCCTCAAAGCCTGCCCTGAAAAAACCACCTCCTGTCCTTTCTATTGCCAATCTGACCAGTTCTCTTCTTAAACACATATCATACTCAAATAATCTATATAAATCAAGCGAAATTTTCCTCTTGCTTACCCTTGAAAGATTGTCGAAAATCTTTACAGTCTCTTTTCGTATAAAATTTTCCTGAGAAGATAAAACCGAAGCTGTGCGGGTAAGAGTTTCCACTATTCTCGGATTGTAATTTTCCCTCAGATAAGGTAAAAGTTCAAGCCTTATCCTGTTTCTTAGATAATCCTTTCTCAAATTCGAAGAATCTATTCTAAAAGCAAGCTTATTTTCTCTTAAATACTTTTCAATGTTCTCTTTTTTAAAATCAAGGAGTGGTCTGATTATTCTCCCTGATACAGGAGACATCCCGCATAAACCCAGGCTGCCTGCTCCACGAATTAACCGCATCAACACAGTCTCTGCCTGGTCATCTGCAGTATGCCCTAAGGCTATTTTGGATGCTTTAATCCTGCAGGCTAACTTATTAAAAAAATCATATCGCACTTTTCTGGCACATTCCTCTACAGACAACTTCTTAAGCTTTGCTATCTTTTTGATATCAAAAGACTTAGTATAATACTGAAGGTTTAGTTTACGTGCTAATTCCCTGACAAAATTCTCCTCCTCATCTGATTCTCTACCCCTGAGTTTATGATTTACGTGAGCTACGTGGAGTTTCAGTTTATATTCTCCCTTGATTTGATTTAGAAGATAGAGTAAGGCTATTGAATCCGGACCACCTGAACAGGCAACCAGGACCCTGTCTTTTTTTTGAAGCATTTTCCAGCGGTTGAGTGTTTCTTTGAATTTGTTCAACATCTGCATATATCTCTAAGTTGCTATCCCTCTGGAAGATATTGTCTTCTGAAGTAATTGTCAATTCAAAAGGAATTCTTTTCCCCTATACTGCCCTGTTAAACTAAAACTGGCAAGACCTTTTTAAAAATTTACTTGACAAATATTTTCCAACTTTTTAATTATTTATACGTATAGGTAATTGTCTATATATGAAAAAACCTATGAGTGATAAAAACCTGATCATATTTCAAGCTCTTTCGGATGAAACCAGGGAGAAAATCCTGGAGATGATTAAAGATAAGGAACTCTGCGTTATGGCTATTTGCAAACCCTTTAAAATGCGTCAGCCTTCCATCTCTCATCACCTCAACATCCTGAAAAAGGCCGGACTGGTTAATTGCTGTAAAAAGGGAAAGGAAGTCTATTATACCCTAAACAGCAAGGTGCTGGAGAATTGTTGCTGCACCACCCTCTCGAAATATGACCTGAAGTCCAAAAAAAGGAAGTAATTTTTTTATCGCTACCTATAGACATATATAAATCTATCTATATTTGGAAGGAGGTGATAGAAGATGTCCGATGCCAGCTGTTGCGATCCCAGGGAATTCTCTGCGCTCTCCAAGAAGGAGATCGGGAAAATCAAAAAATTGAAAATAAAAGGTTGTTCAGCTGCTGTGATCCCGATATGTTGTTCCGGTTCCTCAAAAAGTAAACCAAAGAAGCCTAAAAAGTGATTATCCTCTGCTAAAACTTTGGATAATAAGGAGTAGGAATAATTATATAATCTGTACTCGGTTTACCAAACCCTTTTAAAGAGTGCTGTTTCATAAAGAATTTCACTCCTTTATCTACAGCAACCTCCGGGCTGGGGATCTGACCCCAGCCCAAATTGTATATAAAATAATTTTCCCGATTTTACTTCATAAAAGAGTTCTATTTTTATACCATATTTCGTCAGTCATCCTCATTTCTTCAAATTGAACCAGTATTTCATTCCCCTCCTTTTTGAAATATTTCCTTATGTCTTTATATTTCTCATCCCCGAATATATCAATCTTGCTTCTGGGATCGTGTTTATTGAATTTGGTTCCGGCAAGTTTAAATCCGCATTTGAGATAACATCTAATCGCCCTCAAATTAAAGGAAGCCACATCCAGACCCAGCTCTCTGAATTTCATCCTCTCAAAATAATAGGGTAAGAAATTTTTAATCGATTCGGTTCCATGACCTTTACCTGTATATTCATAACCCAGATAAATACCCAATCTTGCCTTTTTATTTTCCCAATCGATATCATAAAGATTAAGAAACCCCAGAAGCTCACCCTTGAGATCATCTATGGCTAAATATAGCATTTTAGGATCTTTCTTCCTCTTCTTATACCATTCTCTCTTTTGAGCTTGGGTTATATCCTTCAAGTTGTAATGCGCATACAAAGGGTCGGGATATTCCTGCCAGGCTAACCTTTTATCAATGTCATTTCTTTTGAGTGGACGAATGACAATTCTTTCCCCTTTAAGCTTAAGCTTCGTTATCCTGAGAATTAAATATGAACCCATTTGGATTTGGGTAAAGCAGTGTTTTTCAAGCAGGCTTTACCATGCTTGACCTACAAACTGCTAAAGTAATTCTATATAATCTATTTTAAAAGGACCAGTAACAGAAAAGCAAAAATAAACAGCAAAAGCAGACTTTATTTTGTAAACTTTTTGCAAGTCTTTTTCTATGTTTCTTTGTAATAATGTCCATTTATCATCTAAAATTTCTGGACCAAGAAAGTACTCAGCGTAAGGAACTCCCCCGTATGAAGTTGCTTTGGGCTTACCTTTTTGGGAACGATAGTCTATATAATAAAATTTACCATCTTCTCCATAAACATAAATAAAAAATATAAAAGGGTGTTTAGTTTTAAAATGTAATTTAAATTTTTTCTTATACATCCTCTGTGTATATAATGGATATTTAAGTTTAAATTTCTCTCCAAATTTCATGGGATATAAATTCACAATTTTTCTACCAATATTTTCATAATACTCAGTTTTTAGAATCCCATGAGAATCTTTAGAATGGTATGTAATCCAATTCGAAGCCTCTTGGTTTACCATATTAAATTGTAAATTCATATCAGGAGAATCATTAAACTGAAAAGTTATTGGTTTAGTTGAATGCAGTATATACGGAGGGGAATCTCTATCCTCTACTAATATTTTAGTAATTTTTCTAGACTGTTCTACCGGTAATTTTTTTTCTATATAACCATGTAAGGATTTCCCCTTTTCTACTATTTTATAAAATTTAGAATAACTCTTTGGCATATATTGTAAGTATATATTTGGATGTTCTATTAATTTCTTCTCTATTGTATTCTTGGACCAATAGCCCACAAAATAATTTTTTTCATTCTTATTAATACCATCTATCACACCTTGCAATCCAGAAGTTATGTCAGTAGAAGTTGCAATTAAGTAACCTTCAACCTCATGCTGTGATATTTTATCCATAATACTGCCAATTTCCTTTTCAGAAACGTTTTTACTAGATTTGGCTTTATGTTTACATTGAACTAAATATTTTCTCTCTTTCTCTTCAAGAGTATTTTTTAATTTACCTTTAATAATCAAATCTTTTCCTTGATCAGGACCTATACCACTTTCTGACACAATTGTAAAACATTCTTCTTTCAGAATATCTCGAATCATATCTTGGAAATCTTTCCAGCTTTTTATTTCTTTGAAATCAATGGGCATTTGTTAAGTTTATTTATTCAAGTAGGCTTCGCTATGCTTGACCTACAAGTTTGCATTAGCAAGCTAATGCACTCCTATCTGACACAACATATATAAACTATTAATAATTAAGTCTCATACTTTTTCATTTCACTGCGAAGTTTACGCAAGAGATTAATAATTTCTTTATTTGCTTTATCAAGTATCAAAGAAAGGTCCTTAAAACGCTCTTTAGATTGTTCTTTTATCTTTTCGATCTCATTTTTTGCCATGCTTTCGTATTTTGTCCCCTTAACCTTATCATAAATATCCACCATAATTCTCATAGACATATCCAAGCTAACGATTGAAGAAAGAGAATCCAAATATTTACCGAAGGGTTCATAATTCCAAAAATCAGAGTCTTCAATATCAAAATAAAGAAGTACTGAATTGGATATTTCGTTTGATTTCTCTAACAATTTTTGTAGTTGCGAAGAGAAACTCTCATTCATTACCCTGAATACTTGGTAATCCAACTCTTTTTCTTTATTAGACATACGTTCATATAATTTAGCAAAACTACCTACGGAAGATGCAATTATATACCACTGTGATACTGCAGCTTCAGCTGCTTGAAGTTTTTTCTCAAAAAAAGATTTTTGTAATGAATATCTATGTTCTCTACCTTTTTGTACTATATCTAATACTTTTGTTATAATAACCGTTAAGATTGACCCGATCAATCCACCCAAAATTACTTCAATTGACATAATAGCCTCCAATGATTAAATTAAATAAATGTGGCCCAAATCTATCTTAAAAACTACTATTTTTTTCAACAAAAAGCTTTGATTTGTTTCCAGTACATAGCTGTCTTGTTTTTTTACTGTTTTATTAAGCTATAAATGAACAAAATTATAGTAATTACTGCTGCAACACCACCTAAACTTAGAATAAAATTTTGCATAATATCCCAGTGTCTTTTTTTCTGCTCCATACGAGAAGTAGCTTCTGTCACAAACAGTTTTTCATTTTGAAGTATTCTTCCAAATGGCAGCTGCTCAAGGATTTTCTCCTTCTCCTTTCCTTTCTTATATATCTCTTCCTCAACTTCCAATAATTTAATAAATAACTTTGCATCCCTTTGTCTCTCTATTTCTTTAGTAAGTAATTCTTTCTCCTTCCGTAATTCACGTACTGCTCTTTGTAAGGATGATTTTCGCTTTGCTTCTCCGAGTAGATTATTAGTTTTTCTTGACTCGCTGTAAGCATAAATACCTATAATCATAGCACAAAATGTAATAACTCCAAAAATTATAGTGAGAACCACAATATTATTCATATGATTTTACACTTAATCTAACAACTGTTTATGTATCTAAATCAATTGGATTTTGCTTTAAAGAATTAATAACAAACTCCTCGTTTGTATATAGACCAGAAGTTGATACAAG
This sequence comes from Candidatus Zixiibacteriota bacterium, assembly GCA_029858245.1. Classification (GTDB taxonomy): domain Bacteria; phylum Zixibacteria; class MSB-5A5; order MSB-5A5; family RBG-16-43-9; genus JAOUFL01. Next base: position 3,671 of record JAOUFL010000006.1, on the reverse strand, counting down.
TATAATTAAGTCATGTGAGAACCACAATATTATTCATATGATTTTACAATTAATCCAATAACTGTTTGTGTATCTAAAACATATGGATTCTGCCTTAAAGAACTAATAACAAACTCCTCGATTGTTTCTATATCAGAAGCTGATACAAGTATAATTAAATCAAAAGAGCCTATCATTAAAGACATAATACGGTTAATTTTAGCTCCTTCAGGCAATTTTAAAGAATCGAGTACCTTTATGAACTTTCCTTGATCAGTTTTAGGTTTCAATTTCACATAAATAATACCTTCTTTGTCGTAATATCTTTTTTTCATATTTATGCCCTCTTCCTCAATCAGAGAAAATATATTTTATTCCCAAATTTTTCTCTCTAACTCTCTGACCAAATCATCAATCTTCACCCTGATCTGCTCCATCGAATCCCTTTCTCTTATAGTCACGGTTTGGTCCTGCAATGTCTGGGAATCCACGGTTATGCCAAAAGGTGTTCCTGCCTCATCCTGCCTTCTGTACCTTCTGCCAACTGCTCCCCCTTCATCGTAGAAAACCTTGAAGTGAGGTTTAAGTAAATCCTCGATCTTTTTTGCAATTTCAGGCATATTCTCCCTTTTGACCAGAGGATAGATCCCGGCCTTGATGGGAGCGATTTTAGGGTCTAATCTCAGCACCGTTCTCTCCTCACCTCTGACCACCTCCTCATGATATCCATCTATCAGGCAGACCAGCATTGTACGGTCAACACCGGCTGAAGTTTCTATGATATAGGGGATAAACCTTTCTTTTGTCTGATCATTAAAATAGGATAAGTCCTTGCCCGTTGCTTGAGTATGCCGGGAAAGATCATAATCGGTTCGATTATGAATCCCCTCTATCTCTTTCCAGCCAAATGGGAAATTGTATTCTATATCAAAAGCCGTCTTGGCATAAAAAGCTAATTCCTTTTTGTCATGCTGGTGAAATCTCAAATTCTCTTTTTTTATCCCTATATTGTGATACCATATCAGCCTCTCCTCTTTCCAGTATTCTATCCATTTATCATCTTCTTTAGGGTGGATGAAATACTGCATCTCCATCTGCTCGAATTCGCGGGAACGGAAAATAAAATTACCCGGTGAGATCTCGTTTCTAAATGCTTTCCCTATCTGGGCTATACCAAAAGGAAGCTTCTGTCTCGAAGGCGCTAATACGTTCAAAAAATTAACATAAATACCCTGCGCAGTTTCCGGGCGCAGGTAAATCACCGAGGCATCATCCTCTACTGGTCCCATATGGGTTTTGAACATCAGATTAAACTGCCGTGCATCCGTCAATTCTCCTCCGCAGTTCGGGCATTTTTCTCCTTCGACTTCCTCTGCCTTGAACCTCATCTTGCAGTTTTTGCAGTCCACCATAGGATCAGCAAAGGACCCCACATGCCCTGAGGTTATCCACACCTGGGGATGCATCAGTATGGAAGCATCTAATCCCTCGATATCATCCCTGAGCTGAGTCATATTCTTCCACCAGCATGACTTGATGTTATTTTTTAACTCCACACCCATAGGACCGTAATCCCAGCAGCTATTTACCCCACCATAGATTTCGCTGGATTGGAAGATGAACCCTCTTCTCTTACATAAAGAGACCAATTTATCCATCAGGTCTTGAGTTTTCTTATTGGTCAACTTACCTCCTCATATCAAATAATAAATCTAAATAGATACCTTTCTTAAAAATTCTAACGATTTCAAGTTCCTGGTTCCGATATGATAATTGATAAAACTGTTAACCATCTCTCCAATTTCATCCAGGTTTTCTTTATCCACCAGATATTTATCCACTGCTCTTATATCTAAGGAAAGAAGTTTTCTGACTGAAAGATAGCTTCTTCTACTTAGTTTGAGATAATATTCACCCTCCCGGGTACACACAGGACAGATAATCCCACCCCTTTCCGGGCTTAAAAAGACCTCTTTTCCTTTTATCTCCTTACCGCAGCCCACGCATACATCCAGCCTGGGTTTATACCCTAAATGCGAAAGAAGCTTAAGTGCAAAAACCCAGAATAGTTTTTCCAGATTCATTTCGTCTGTTTTCTCCATTTGAGATAAAACCTTCAGGCTTAAATTGAAAATCCTCTGGTTAGGCTCTTCCCCCTTTATCAATTGCTCTAAAAGCTCAGTTAAAGCCGAAGCCCAGGAAAATCGATTTATGGATTTGCTCAAACCGGGGAAATTTTTCAGGCTCTCCGCTGAAGAGAGGAGTTGTAGTTCATTTCTTTCCTTCCTGTAGCAAACGATCTCGGCTAAGGAAAAAACCCCCAGCGGGGCAATCCTGCTTCTCTTGTTCTTTATACCTTTTGCCAAAAGTTTTATTTTTCCGAAATCCCTGGTGTAAAGGGAAAAGATCATCGAGGTGTCACCGTACTTTATACCTTTTAATACTATCCCTTCGGATTTAACCAGACTCATTTGGTCTCTTCGGGAAAAGGCGTTGAGGAATTATCCTGTGGCTGGATAAATTTGTAGATCAACTCGTCTTCTTTTGCCATCCCGTATCTTTCTCGGGCGACTTTTTCGATATAGAAAAGATCCTCCTTTAGCTTACCTATCTCCATCTCCGAGTCCATATTCTGAGCTTGTAGCTTTTTGGTCTCCAGTATCAAGCTGTCTTTTTCCTTTTTCAGAGAAAGAAGCCTTAAAAATCCATAATCCCCGACAAAATAAAGATAGAATATTAAAAATAAAACCAGTAGAAAAAATAACCGTCTTAATATCTTCTTCTGGGAGAATACATTTTTATCCAACCTTTCGAAAAAGACATTTTTTCTGGGATTTTTTTTCCTCATCAACATACTGGTTTACCTTTACTTAAACCAGAAAAGATGTTCCCCCCGGCATAAACAGCTTTTTTGCCCAGGTTTTCCTCTATCCTCAAAAGCTGGTTATACTTACAAACCCTGTCAGTTCTTGAACTTGAGCCGCTCTTTATCTGACCAGAGGAGACAGCAACTGCAACATCGGCAATAGTTGTATCCTCCGTCTCTCCTGAACGATGGGATATTACAGTTTTGAATCCTGCCTTTTTTGCCATATCAATAGTATCTAAAGTCTCAGTCAAGGTACCTATCTGGTTCAATTTGATAAGGATAGCATTAGCTGCTTTTTTCTCTATTCCCAGCTTTAGTCTTTTTGGATTAGTGACGAAAATATCATCCCCGACAATCTGGATTCTACTTCCTAACTTTTCAGTTAGTTTCACCCAGCCATCCCAGTCATCCTCAGCTAATCCGTCCTCGATTGATACAATCGGGTATTTACTCAAGAGCTCTTCATAATAATGAATAAGCTCCTGGCTGGAAAGCTTTCTTCCCTCGGCTTTAAATATATAAAGCTTATCCTCACTATTATAGAATTCTGAGGCGGCAGCATCAATTCCCAGGAATATATCCTCTCCTGATCTATATCCGGCTTTATCTATTGCCTCCATTATAACCTGGAAGCCCTCCTCGTTTGAGCCAAGGTTTGGTGCAAAACCACCTTCATCTCCCACTCCGGTATTGAAATTTCTCTCCTTTAAAACCTTCTTCAGATGATGAAACACCTCAACCCCCATTCTCAGGGATTCCTTAAAAGATTTTCCACCAGCAGGGATGATCATAAACTCCTGAATGTCCAGATTATTATCTGCAT
>JAOUFL010000173.1 GCA_029858245.1 Candidatus Zixiibacteriota bacterium | reverse complement strand
GAAAATAGCTTCTGAAAAATTCACCATTATCGATGATCCCTTCATCCAGTCAGGGTTATCCTCAATCCTTTATGACGGAGAGGGTATGGCAGCCAGAAAGCGAGTGATAGTGGATAAGGGTGTTCTGGAATCCTACTATATCGATACCTATTACGGAAAAAAACTGGGCGTTGAACCCACTACCAGCTCTCCCAGTAACATCATAGTGAATTATGGCAGCAAAACCTTAGAGGAGATGATCAAAGGCATAAATAAGGGTATTCTGGTAACCAGTTTCGTAGGAGGGAATTCCAACTCCACCACCGGTGACTTCTCCTTTGGCGTTATCGGTCAGTATATAGAGAATGGCCAGATCATAAAGCCGATCCACGAGATGAATATCTACGGCAATTTCACCGATCTCCTGAATCAGCTGGTGGAAGTGGGAAATGATCCCTATATGTTTTCCTCCCTGCGGCTTCCCAGTCTGCATTTCAAGGATGTTCAATTCAGCGGAATATAGATTTTATTTAAGACCGAGTTAAGTAATAAAGAAACCCCGGTGCTCGTATTCAGAACCCCGGGGTTCTTTTTTTACCGGGTAAAAATTTTAATTAACAGTTTAAGTTGTCGGCATTTCTGCAGCAGATAACTAACGTGTAAGCGTATAAGAGAGCGTATCTGTTTTTCCCTTTTCTGGAATAGGGTGAAGTACTATCAGATACTGCTCCTCGCCTTTACTCATTTTCACGGTCAAACTATAGTGCTCGTTTACCACACTGGATTCGGGTATAATTCGAAACCAATATTTTCCGGCAACTGGATCCGGGATGGAGATTTTATCGTCCTCCCTGCCATCCTGGTCTATATCCATACCGGTGTTATAACTGGCTTGGGGTATGGTATTGAAATTGATCCCGATGGAGTCACCATTCGGATCTTTGATTATCAGATCCACTGCGGAATAAGCGAAGAAAAATAAGGTATCAATTCTTTTCGGAAACTGGGTGTATTTGATCGTAGCATAATCATAAGCAGTTCCACTTCCATCGCTTCTTCCGGTGACATAGATATTGTTAAAAGCATCCACAGCCATATCCGCAGCCCAATCTACCCTGTTTCCGGTTCCATTATAGCTTTTTACCCAGGCTGTCTTTCCATCAGGATGATATTTTATGGTGACGTAATCATAGGAGGTCTCGGCATTCAGGCAGAACCCGGTCACGTATACATTGCCGGAAGTATCGAGTGCTATGGCTTTGGCGTAATCATTTCCTTTTCCTGATCCATCATACCTTTCCACCCAGGCTACCCCTCCATCCGGGTAATACTTTATTGTGGCATAGTCTGAACTGCCATTTTTACCGAGGCTTTCGCCTGTCACGTAGACATTTCCGGAATCATCTACTGCTATTGCCTGTATTTGATCAAAGCTATTTCCCGGTCCATTGTATCTTCTTACCCAGGCAGTATCACCATCGGGCAGATACTTTATGGTTAAATAATCCCTGTTTTTTCCCTCCCCGTCGCTACCCCCAGCAACATAAATATTACCAGTGTTATCCAAAACCATATCCGTAGCTTCATCAAACCCGTTTACAGGGCCATTATATCTTTTTACCCAGAGCTCGTCTCCTTTTTTGCTGTATTTGATGGTGGCAAAATCAAAAGAGGTCTGGCTGCCAACACTTGCACCTGTAACATAAATGTTTTCAGAGCCATCAACAGCCAGGATACGAGCTTCATCCTGCATATGACCCGGTCCATTATATCTGCTGGACCAGAGTTCCTTCCCTTTTTTGGTATACTTTATAGTAACATAATCAACGTATGGCTGTGCTCCGCTTACTCCGGTTACGTAAATATTGCCGGACTGAGCCACAATTATGTCTGTTGCTCTATCTGTGTTACTTTCCAGACCATCATATCTTGCCAGCCACTGCTGTTTTCCCTCCGGATTATACTTGATAGTAGTAATATCGTCCGAGGTACCGGCTCCCGGACTATTTCCGGTTACAAATACATTGCCTGAAATATCTACTGTTAAAGCACGAGCAGCATCATAGGCATTTACCGGTCCATTATACCTTCTTACCCAAGCAGTCTCGCCATCCGGGTAGTACTTTATGGTGGCATAGTCAGCAGAGGTAAGATAACCAGGGCTATATCCAGTTACATAAACATTCCCGGAATCATCAATCTCCAGATCTAATGCATTTTCTCCCCCGTTTCCCGAACCGTTGTATCTTTTAACCCAGGAAACATCAACTTCCTGAGCAAACAGGGGAAAAACCGATAAAAAGACAATCAGAATTGCTAATGACAATCTAATCATAAACCTTCCTTTTTAAAAGAGCGTTTAAATTTATCATAAAATAAAAAATATTTTGTTATTATCAAGTAATTTCTAACAGGTAAATATAAAATAGGCAGGTTAGGGGATGATCGATAATTCTGTTAGCTGACTATTCTAATGGAACTTTTTGTTAGTTCAGTCGTAATATCATTATAGAAGTCTAAAAAAAGAGAAGAATAAACTGAAATTAGTTAATGGAGGCAGAGAAATATGAAGATTAATCTATATGAAATTGACAAAGTAGCAGTTCTGGAACCAGCAGGTAAAATTATGGGGGGAGAAGGCGTAATTCTGCTGGAGGAGAAGCTATTTTCGCTGCTGGGCAGGGGGGAGAAAAAAGTGGTTGTAGACTTGGGTAAGACTTACTGGGTTTCCTCACCTGCGGTCTCTGTGCTGCTCAACCACAATATCCGGTTCAGGGAGATAGGCGGCAGTCTTAAATTGGCGAATCTTACCAATAAAATAGAGGAAATAATTACAATAACCAGGCTGGTTTCCTTTTTTGAGGTTTACGACAACCTGGATGAAGCTCTGAATAGTTTTAAAGAGCAGAAAGATACCCGGAAGATATTGGAATCTGTCCAGTGAAATGGAAATATTTTTTTCGATTAGGGCTCAACTTAAACCTCAAAAAGATAAATCTAATTGGTGGTTCAAGGGACATTATCCGGGCCTGTTCTTGAATTATGGTAATGATAAACCCGGTATCCTCTTATTCTATTTTAATGTGAAAGGGAGTAGATGTAATAAATTTTACCCCACCATTCCACTCCCGGTCTTTTACTTCAAAAAGCAAGTGGAAAGATGGGGTAACCAGATATTCCCTAAGATTTACAAAAATTTTTCAGGGAATTTTCATAGCTTAACAACCCGGAGATGGTCCGCCTTTAAACAGAAAATTGATAAGATAAATTGTGTCAGAAACTGTTATCTCACCATCGCAGTTTGCATCGCCTGCTGGGAGTGGTTGGGGGTAAGGACCTCCTTTGAACAGATAGTTTACCAGGTAAATTACATCAGAAGCAGATAAGTCTCCATCATAGTTGGCATCACCTCGCTCAAAACCAGATTCAAACTGTGTCTTTATCTCTTCTGCAGAAAGAGCTCGATTGTATAATTTAACCTCGTCTTCCAATCCCTTCCATACATAATCAATTTGGTCCGTTTTTCCTATTTCCATATAACAGGCGGAATTAACCATATTACCCATATAGGTGGTTGATGTATCAGCTATCCCATTAAAATAGAAAATAATCAACGAGTCGTCCCAGGTGAAGGCCAAATGTTGCCAGACCCCTTCTTGCACAGAAGTCTTACTGCGCAGACTACCATATGTACCATCGCCTGCTGCGATGGCTGAATGATATTTTCCATCTGCTTGATGAGCTTCCATTACCCAAGCATTAGACGGGTCTCCAAAAGTGCAAGTGCCGGATAGATCCGACCAATGTGAAGTCACCACTCTGTAAGATTTCTCCAAGGATCCGCTGTCTGGTTTTACCCAAGCCATAGCTGTGATAGCTTTGCTATAAGATGGGCTACTAATAATTTCCGATTTGTCAATTCTTACATAATCATCTGCTCCATCAAACTCCAATGCCTCATTTAACAATGGCAGACTTTTCACCCAATTTGGACCATTCAACAGAGTTCCGTCGTTGCCATAGTCACTGGAATCATAAGCTATGGTATCGGCACCTTCGTCAAACTTCCAGTAACCAACCAAACCATTGCCACTTAGATATTCCTCCATTATTTCCTCATCAGAAAGGGGGCGGCTGTAAAGCTTAACTTCATCTATCACTCCCGGGAAATATGTGTTGCCTTCGTACCACAACTCATAAGGATCGATGTTAATATACAAGGAAAGTGTGTTTATGGCTATTGCTCTGTTTTCATCATAAAGAGTATCCAGGGTTCCATCCACGTAGAACTTGATATTTCCAGAAGAAAGGTATCTATCATAAGTGACAGCAATGTGATACCACTGACCAGCATTCCAGGTGTCCCTCACGGTACCAGGGAAAATCCATTCACCATTACCAAAACCAAGAGCTAAGCGTAACTGTCCAGTAGAATAGGTATTTAAAGAAACCAAGTAGCCTGTTCTCCATTGATCTCCAATGCCGTGCCACTTACATAATAAGGTATAATAATCCGGGAATCCGGAATAAATAGCAGAATCTGGTTTAAGCCACATGCTTATTGTCAAAGCATCTGTGAGATCAAGGCTTGAAGAATCAGGTATCTCGATATTATCGTCTATACCGTCGAACATCAATGCGCTCCCAACCTTACCTTTAATCCAAACAGGTCCGTTCAGTAGATTTCCATTATTACCATAACCACTGGAATCGAAAGCAATCGTGCCTGTCCCTTCATCAAATTTCCAGTAGCCAACTAAATCCTGAGCAAGAGCAGGCAAGGCGAAGAAAAAGGCAACCAGCAAAATAAACATACATTTTTTCATGGTTCCTCCTATGTAGTTTAGATGTTGATTTATCTTCCCCCAAAACACATATATAAATATTTAACTTAGATTCACCTCCTTTCGGTATAAAGGTTAAAACTCCAACTGTGAAAAGCAGTTAAATCTTATAAAGCCCGGTTTGTGTTGGTTGGCTGATATTTGTTTCTGTGGTTTTATCTTATACTAAATAAGTTTGGTATAGCCCGCTCTGTTATGACTGTACCAGATACTAAAATTAGTAATTAACTAAAAATTAGTAACCAGCCCGGTGTTATTCCTCCTTGAATTTGTCTTATTTTTGGATTCTACTAATATAATAATGCTCAGTGGTATTTCTGTCAATATAATTATTTAAACGGATAT
>JAOUFL010000172.1 GCA_029858245.1 Candidatus Zixiibacteriota bacterium | reverse complement strand
TGATCGAATTTGATAACTGCAGGGTTTTTCTTTTGAATGAGAATAGAGATGAGCTTGTCCCCATAGCCTTTGGCAGCGAGATTAAAGAATATCAGGGTGAGACGGAAGAGACCTTACGTCTCAAGAGTGGGGAAGGTATAAGCGGATGGGTTGCCCAGACCGGGGAACCTCAGGTAATAGATGATGGAGAAAAACATCCTCGTTCCCATCATGTCTCTGGCACTCCATACGTGGATGAATCCATCATCATCTCTCCTATGGTTTATGAAGGTGAGGTCAGGGGGGTTATATCCTTATCTAAGCTGGGATTGAAACAGTTCAACCAAAACCATCTCTCCCTGCTTAACATACTGGCAAATGAAGCAGCAGTGGCAATAGAAAATGCCAAGCTTTTCGAGAATTTGAAGCAGGCTTATGCCAAGTTAAAAGATGCGCAGGAGCATATAATTCAATCAGAGAAATTAAGAGCTCTGGGAGAGATGGCTGGGGGAGTAGCTCACGATTTCAATAACCTTTTAGGCGCCATTCTGGGAAGAGCACAGCTTTTACTTCTTTCCTCAGAAGATGAGAAAATAAAGAAAAACCTTAGAGTAATTGAAAAGGCAGCAATGGATGGAGCGGAGACAGTCAGGAGAATTCAGGAGTTTACCAGACAAAAAGTTGACGAGAACTTCACCCTGGTTGATCTTAACGAGATTTTGAAAGCTTCCCTGGAAATAACCAAACACAGATGGAAAGATGAAGCTCAGAAAAAAGGAGTATTAATTCAGGTTGATATCCCTTTAAATAAGGACCTTCCTCTGGTTGCCGGTAATCCCTCAGAGCTGAGAGAGGTCTTTGTCAATATAATCCTTAATGCGATCGATGCTATGCCAGAAGGTGGAAAACTTTCCCTTTACTCTGAGTCAAATAAGGGAAATGTCATAACCACAATATCTGATACCGGGACAGGTATGCACGAGGAGGTTAAAAGGAGAGTTTTTGACCCCTTCTTCACCACCAAGGGTCCAAAAGGGAATGGCTTGGGGATGAGCGTAGCCTATGGGATAATCGTAAGACATAATGGAAAGATTCTGATTGAGAGCCAGGTGGGAAAAGGGACTACTTTTACGGTTAAACTGCCCAAGAGAAAACCTGACGATGGAATTGTAACTCAGGAAAAAGATTTAAATGGAAAAAAAGTCGAAAACATACTGGTGATAGATGATGATCCAGCTATTCGCGAGCTTATAAGTGATATCCTTAAATCAGAAGGTCACAGGGTTAAAATTGTGGAAAGCAGTCTAAAAGGGGTAGAGCTTTTTAAAAAAGAGGGGTTCGGGATTGTCTTTACGGATCTTTCTATGCCAGAGATGTCTGGCTGGGAAGTAGCTGAGAAGTTGAAGTCAATAAATCCCGCAGTGGTTGTGGTAATGGTTACCGGCTGGGATACTCAGGAGGATAACAAGAAATTAAATGCTTTCTGCGCGGATCTCCTGCTGCCTAAACCCTTTGAGGTACAAAAGCTGTTAGAGGTTTTAAAACAAGCCCAGAGAATTAAAAGAGAAAAAGAAAATAAAAAAGTGGAAATGGCAAATTCAAAGAGCTGATTTATCGTTTCCTCAAACGGTAAGATGATTACACCATAAATTAGAAAAAGATAAAAACTTACTTTTATAAAAAGCTATAGCTTTTTATCTGCTACGGCTTTTTTTATTGACTTTTACTCATTTGAAGATAAAATTAGGGATGTAAAACACTTTTCAATTTTTAAACGATAAGAGAATTAATGGGAAAGACTTCACAGGGAAATATGGATTCTGATCTTGAAAACTGGCATCATCCCGGAGGAAAACTAAGAGAATTGGGAGCGGAAAACCTTTCAGATGTGGAATTACTTTCTATACTTATCTCCACGGGGATTAAAGGTAAATCCGCAGAGAAGATAGCAGGGGAAATACTTGAAAGGTTTGGTTCTTTCAAAGGCATGGCAAATCAACCATTGGAGAAATTCTTAAAGATAAAAGGATTAGGGGATGTGAAGATAATAAGGATAGCGGCATCTTTTGAGATTGCCAGAAGAATTGTAAATGAGGTTCTGAAGGATTATGAAAGGTAAGATTAAAGGGAAATTAACTAAAATTTCCAGTCCCTACGATGCAACCACTCACAAGACTGAGCGGTCTGCAGTTGCTATTTTAATGCACTGGATGAGGGGAATCATTGAAAATAAAAACCTTGATCTGGGAATGCCAGATGTTGAGACCACTGGAGCTGATAGAAAGATGCCTGACACCGTTATCTATGAATCCAGGCGTAGCCAAAATGTCCTGTGCGTAGTCGAAGCCAAACAACCTTTTTTCGATGTTTACGATGAAACCTTAAAGGATGAGGCAAGAAAGAAAGCCAACAAAAGGAATGCAAAGTATTTTGCAACGACCAATTTCAAAAAGTTGATCTGGTGGAAAACTCAAGAGGCTAATAACCCAGCCATACCTGAGCCAAGACGAATCGTCGACACCTATAACCTCTCAGAGATTGAGAATTTAGATGATATAGAGCAGACAAGATACGGTGAACCTATAAAGAATAATCTTGAAGAGTTTCTAACAAGACTTTATGCGGTCTACTCTGGCAGAGAAGCAGAACCAAGAAAACCGATTGATGAACTTTTGATCTTTAACCTTCACGAGAAGGTTAGGGTGCTTTCTCTATATTACAGAAGAATTATTGATGATAAATGCCACAAGGAAACATCTTTTGCAAAAAAACTTAAAAACTGGTTTATGGAGCAAGGCTGGAGTTTTGCTTGGCAAACCCAGGATTTTGACAAGGCGGCAAGGCAGACTGCGTATCTTTTAGTAAACAAGATACTATTCTATAACGCCCTCCAGACGAAAAGACCTCAGGAGCTTGAGCCCCTGGAGATTCCAGTAAGTTTGTTCAAAGGAGAATCTCTTCAAACTGAACTTCAGAAATACTTTAATCAGGTGTTAAAGATTGACTATGAGACTATCTACACTACGGATTTTATAGATACGGTTGCTTTCCCTGAAGCCAAGGAGGTGGTCAAGGAGATTAAGGAACTGGTTAGTCTACTAAAAGAGTATGATTTTTCCAATCTGGGATTCGATGTTATAGGTGGAATCTTCGAAAGGCTTATTCCACAGGAGGAGAGGCATAATTTAGGTCAATATTTCACCAGAGCGGATGTGGTGGATTTAATCCTTAGATTTTGTTTCGAGCATGAGGACAATAAAATCCTTGACCCGGGTTGTGGGGCAGGGACATTTTTGGTAAGAGCCTATCAGCACAAGAAATTGATGAATCAGAGGCTTGGACATGAGAAGATTCTGGAGAGCCTGTGGGGAAACGACATCTCTAAATTTCCGGCCACTCTTGCGACCATAAATTTAGCCATCAATGATCTGGGAGTGGATAAAAACTATCCCAATATAATTCAGGAAGATTTCTTTGCTATAATGTCGCATCCTGAGAGAGGGTTTGAACTACCGGATAAATGGAGAAAGGTTAGAGCTAAAACACTTGGGGTTGAAGAAAGGGAGGTTACTTTTCCCAGATTGTTTGATGCGGTGGTTGGTAATCCACCCTACACCAGGCAGGAGGAGATTCCGGATATCGGCGTGGATAAGGAAAAGCTAATTGAAAGAGCGCTGAAAGACCCCTCCGGCAGAAAGATGGCCGAGATAGGTAAAAGAGCTGGGATTCATGCTTATTTCTTTGTTCACGGTACGAAATTTTTAAGCGAAGGCGGACATTTCGGCTTCATCGTCTCCAATTCCTGGCTGGATGTGGATTATGGTAAAGGACTACAGGAGTTTTTCCTGAAGAATTACAAAATCATAACTATAATTGAATCAAAAGTAGAACGCTGGTTTGAAGAGGCGGATATTAACACCTGCATCATCATCCTTCAGAAATGTAGCAAAAAGAAGGAACGGGATGAGAATTTAGTTCGGTTCGTCTATCTTAAAAAACCCTTACGTCATTTTATCCCTCCTGCTCAGGATATGTGGGAAAAGCAGATTAAAAGATTAAACTCAATAGACGAGCTTAAAAAGACCATCCTGGCGCATAATGATTTTTATGAGAATGAAGAATTAAGAATCTTCCCTAAAAGCCAGAAGGAGTTGTGGGAGGAGGGGTTAGAAGATGTAGTGGAAGGCTTTAGCCTTCCAAAAAGTGGAAGTCTGAAGACCTCCGCTACAGAGCCAAAATATGTTGGCTCAAAATGGGGAAAATATCTAAGAGCACCGGAGATTTTCTTTAAGATTTTAGAGAAAGGTAAAGGCAAGCTGGTTCCCTTAAAGCAGATAGCAAAGGTTCGCTTTGGAATTAAAACCGGTGCGAATGAGTTTTTCTATTTAACTGAGGAGGAGATAAAGAGAAAAGGGATTGAGAAAGAATTCTGGATGCACAAGACTAAAAAAGGGAAATGGGCGCCGAATTATGTGATAACATCTCCACGAGAGTGTAAATCTATTGTTGTAAATCAAAAGGATTTGAAATTTCGTGTTCTAATGATTCACAAGAATAAGGAGAGATTAGAAAATACAAAAGTTCTTGAATATATTGATGCAGGAGAGAGGAAAAAATTTCATAAAAGACCGACTTGTGAAAATAGGGAAAGGTGGTATGACCTGGGGTATCAAACACCACCTGATGGTGTCTGGTTTAAGGCTTTCAATGATAGATTCTTAGCCCCTCTCAATATTTGGCAAGTTTCCTCAAGTGATAGATTCTATGCAATTTATCTTAAAAATAAAGTTCTTAAAAGCAGATTATTCCTCTATCTTAATTCAACATTACCTGTCTTAGTCGTTGAACTCTTCGGGAGAGTCAATCTGGGTGAGGGTGCGCTTGATAATATGACTTATGAAACAGCATCAATGTTTGTGTTAGATGTCAGGAAAGAATATGCTAGTGATGGTAGGAAATTTATAGATATATTTAACCGTCCCATAGAAGATATTTTTACAGAGCTTGGCGCTTCTTCTGCTGAAGAGGTTTCTCTTGACAAAGTCAAGCCTGACCGCAGGGAGCTGGATAAGATTATTATGGGTGAAATACTAGGACTTACTGATGAGGAGCAGTTAGAAGTTTATAAGGCGGTGGTGGATTTGGTGAAGTCGAGGATTGAGAAGGCAAAGAGCGTGGGAAAGAACAGTAAAATAA
>JAOUFL010000171.1 GCA_029858245.1 Candidatus Zixiibacteriota bacterium | reverse complement strand
GAAGCATGGTCTGAGTAATCCGCACCTGTAATAATAACCAATCTGGGAATTAATCCAAACTCATACTCTGAGAGAATGTTCAGAAAGAAATCAGCTAAACTCAAAGAATTAGAATCTGTATCTATCTGAATATGTCCATCCTTGTTTCCGTCATAAGATATCATATCAAAGTTCAGTACTCCCTTAATATTAACTCCCTGAGATTTAGCTTTAGCCGCATACACCTCCGAACCTATTAAACCATCTTCCTCTGCAGCGAAACAAACGAACTTAACCGTTTTCTGAAATTCATATTCCTTCATAATTGCAGCTGCTTTTAGGACTGCAGCTACACCAGAAGCATTATCATCTGCTCCCGGCGCATAGACTGCTCCAGATACATCATCATAATGAGCAGTTATCAGATATTCTTGAGTCGGAAAAACTTCACCCGGTATAGTTGCTACTACATTTATATGAGGAGTACCAGCTGCGATATTATTGAATTGTGAGGTCCAGCTACTCCCGCTGTTAGTGGAAATACCCAAATTCACTCCTCCTGTTGCCCAACCAACTTGAGAATTAGAGAAATCTATGGAAAAGTAACCTGCGGGAATAGATTTAACACTCCAATTCTCACCGCCGTCTTCTGTGCGAACTATCGATTTACCGCTAAAAGATATCATCCAGCCCTTCAAGGTATCGTCCGGTGCAAAACAGAGCGAATTTATAGTGCTATATAAACCTACATCCTTGGAGAGCCAGTTCATCCCTCCATCTGTAGTATAAAAAACTGTCCCGAAACTCCCTACGATCCAGCCCTTCTCTGGAGTAACGAATTCTATATCCAGTAAATCTCTGGTTATACCCAGGGAAACAGGATTCCAATTTGAACCTCCATCCGTAGTGTGAAGTAAAGTGCCGCTCGGTCCCACTATCCAGCCTTTATCCGGTTCAGAAAAAGTAATGTTATAAAGCAATTTTGTTGTACCACTTGACTGAGCTAGCCAGCTTGTGCCTTCATCCGGGGTATAATATATGCTCCCTGATTCACCTACCACCCAGCCACTCAAGTTACTCTCAAAATAAACACCCAGAAGAGCTCCCATATAAGGCTTTGTTTTCTCTGTCCAACTCGCTCCCTTGTCTATGGAATTGACTACTATTCCTTCAAAACCAACTGCCCAGATTGTATCATCTGTCAGGCGAAAGATGGTACTAAGACTGAAGGTCTCTGTACCTGCAACTGTATTCCAGCGAGTTCCTCCATTGACTGTGCGCAATATCCAGCCCCGGTTTGAGCATAACCAGGCTGTCTGACCATCGCGGCCTGCTTTTACGTCCGAAAGCATACCCTCATAAGGCAAGTAAAAAGTGTCCGGATAAACCTCCACTCCCACCTCTTCAAACCGCTCCAGTAAATATTGTACCGCCTTTGCATTACCCGATGTGCCGGTTAATCTCGTGGGTATAGAATCCAATACTCCCCCGATAAGCACTGAACGTTCTCCTGAAAGGTCCTTTACATAATCTAATATATCCTCGGTTCTCACCTGCGATATCATATTTGCTATCACCGGAGAGTACGCAGGTGCCTTATATAACTCCCTCTCCACTTCCGGTAACTCCAGAGGTAAGGCTCTTTGAAATATCCGCTTCAAACTCAGCTGATACCCTGCTAATACCTTTATATCTGCTGGTTCGCCAGAAACCAAAAACGTATTCCCTTCTTGATATAACACCCTTACCTTCTCCTTTATCAACTGTAAAACCCCTGATATCGATTCTTTACCCCTGTACCTGCCAAAATAATAATGATTTAAATAAGGATCTTTATCCAGGATGGTATAATCCAAACCCTTCCCCTTTAGCTGCTCTAATACATACTCATCAGCAGCACCTATTATAAATCCTGATGTCTTGGTAAAGGCAGTAAATGATGTATTCTTTAATATTATTAAATCATCCTTGGTTTTGAGGTCTACCTTCACCAGATAATTATCATTTGATGCAAATGACCCAAAGGAGTTATAGCTGGTGAAGAAAAAAACTATAATAACCAGGGAAAATAAACAAACCATTATCTTTTTCATCCCTTACTCCTTTTAATGTGTTAGTTTAAAATTATGCCATATGTCATTGTTAATAAACTAAATAGAATTATGAGGGTTAACTACACCTAAAAATACAATACACACTAATAATATACTTTCAATCCTGTATTTGTCAAGTGATAATCTTGCTGGTGAGTAGTGGAATTAAGAGGTTTTACTATTTTGTTTTGACTGTTTATAATTGTAATCTTTGTATACCTTTATTTACTGATAATCTCCAGACTGAAGCTTTAAATCGCATTCATCAGGATCCTTTTTGAGGCAATAAAACCTTGTTCGTATTTTTAAAATGCAGTTTTACGTATTTATCCAGATTTTCACTGCCCAAAATCCCAACTAATTTCCTTGCCACCTCTTCAGTCAGTGGAGATGCTCCCTTGGGCAAATCTAAACCGCAATCTCTCGAAAGCCCTTCCATCCTTTTCAAAAACTCTGCTCGTGCGATAATCGAAGCAGCTGCCACAGCCAGGTCAGACTCTGCTCCTGGTCTTTGCTCTAACTTGATCTTCTTACCCAGCTTCATCAGGGCATTTTTAATATAATTCTCATCCCCGAATTGGTCTGATACTGCTCTGGGGGAATCGACCAATTGCAAAAGATTCTCAATTACCCTTGCATGCCCCCAGGCAAGGATACGGTTCATATTTTTCATCCTGGAATACAGCAGATTATATTTCTCCGGGCCTATCACCACCACCGAATATCGACAGATACTGCGTATTTTGAAATCGAGCTCTTTTATAACTCCGTCTGAGATTTTTTTACTATCCCTTACATTCAGTTGTTTCAACACTGGAATCACATTATGGTTAACATAGACGCCACCAACCACTAAAGGACCGAAATAATCACCTTTGCCTGATTCGTCTGTCCCAATCCAACCCGTTTTTCTCCTGTCGATTGATTCGCTTTTGATTATCTTTTGTTTCTCGGCGTCTTTTATATCAATTCTCCCCGAAGACCTTTTCTCTATCGGGGAAGAGGTAATTCTCCGGTGAGTTTTCTCTTTTGGATTATTACTTCTCATGAAATGTTTGGTATCTCTCGAATCAATCGCTTTTCGATGCATATATTCCCTGTTTAGTTTTTTCCAATAAATTTAAGCTCTTTCTAAATATTCTCCTGTGCGAGTATCAATTTTTATGGAGTCACCTTCCTTGATAAATAGAGGAACCTTTACCTTTAAGCCGGTTTCCAGTGTAGCGCTCTTGGTTATATTGGTAACTGAATCGCCTTTTATGGCTGGATCAGTTTCAACTATTTTTAGAATGACTGAAGCGGGAAGGTCTAAGCTGACCGGCTTGCCCTCAAAAAACAATATCCGGTATTCACCATTTTCCTTGAGATACCATCTATAATCCCCCAATTGCTCCACGTTTAAGATGGTCTGCTCATAGGTCTTCGAATCCATAAAATGAAATTCATCTCCAGAGGAATAGAGGTACTGCATCCATTTATCCTCAAAATCAGGTTCCTCGAAAGTCTCGCCTGCGGAAAAGGTTCTCTCCAGAACCGCGCCAGTTTTAATGTTCTTCAGCCTGGTTCTAACAAATGCTCTTCTCTGGGCAGTTCGAGCATGCTGGAAATCGATTATATAATAGGGTTCCCCTTCGATTTTTATCCTCAGTCCTTTTCGAAAATCAGTCGTAGATAACATCTAAACCTCCATAATAATCTTTTTTTCAGATTTCAATATAATTAATATTTAAAACTACGCAACAGGAATCTAAATTTGCTCCCGTAAGCTTAAATCAGATTATCTCCTGGATTTTGCGTTAAAGAGATTTTGTTTTCGGAGAGATATGACTATCTGTATTTCTCAGTGATTGTTTTCAGATTATTAAAAACTCAAAGGGTCAGCATTAATATGTTTTTCCTGTGGTGATAAAATGATATTCTTTTCATCGCCTGGTTGCCTTTTTGGTTTATCTTCTGCAAATATTACGATAAATATATTGCAAAAAAAGCCCTTCTTCTAACAGAAGAAGGGCTTTTAAACCTCTTTTATAAATTATAAGCTTTTGATATCGATCTTATCCTTGAGGTCGATTATATTGGAGCGCTCGTGGTATCTAACGGTCCGGAAAGAATCCAGTTTCTTTAGCCCATTTAAAACGGCAGTTATATTTTCCACGCCCTGCTGGATTATCTTCATAGCTGAGGAGATCTTTCCGCTTTCATCTTTTATCTCTCCTTTTCTAATGGCGATATCGATAAGTTGAGATCTTCCCATAATCGAAGTTGTCGCATTATTGATATAATGGGAAAAGGTAGCCAGGACTATTTTCAAAGACTCCAGTTCGGCTTTTTTCCTCTCTTTTTCATTTTCTATGCTTAATTCTCTAAACCTATCCTTAAGTTTATTTTCACAACTCTGGCAGAGTTTACCTACCAATTGATGTACTTTTAAAACCATGTCCATCTGATTCCCGGAGATACTCTTGGAATACGTGCTCCTCTGGTTAACCATTTCGTGCAGATTAGAATACAACCTCTCAAAAAAACCAGTGGTCAAATTTAAATCCTCTTCCCAGGTTTTAAACAATTGGTTAATCTTTGATTTTTCAGCCTCAACAAAAAGAACTTCGGATAGTTTTTCCGAGATGTCGATCACTTTAACCAAATGTTTATTGAACCAAGCTCCCTTTTCTGAACTGAGCTTGTTTCCTGCCAGAGCTATCTGGAAATTGCGTGGAAAACTCCAGTCTTTAAATGCTCTTTCAGCTACTTCTATATGGTCTGTAGTTAAAATTTCTCTTTCAACCTGTGCAAGCTTCTCACCCTTATTCGCCTTTTCCAGCACTAGAGCATATTCCTCTGGAAAGTTGCTTTTTAAAAACAGGATACCGATGTTGTGCAAAAGCCCGTATAGATAAAGCTCCTCTAAATCCGGACAGGTTATCTCTTCTCCAATAAATCTGCAGGCTAATGCGGTTATAACTGATCGCTGATTAAACCTGTTATACCAGACCTCTTCTTCAGAATTCTGAACATAAAAAGGCGAGCTCAAAGCTTTAATTAAGAAATATTCAAACTCTATTGATTCCAGACCCTGATCAAGAGATTTGACAGGTTCGTCAATATTT
>JAOUFL010000170.1 GCA_029858245.1 Candidatus Zixiibacteriota bacterium | reverse complement strand
TCTCTATTTTGTGGTGATATTACTCAAGGGGACACTGTCCCTTTTTGATTCTGTAGTTCTTTTCCTGATGTATGTGGGATATCTTATTATCCTCAGGAAAATACCAGCTCAGGACCAGGAGAAAGTCGAGGAAGCAGGCAGGGTTCCAAGATGGATTTTGAAGCAAAAACCACTGAAAAGGAATCTTTCCATAATTTTCCTGTTTGTTTTCGGTGGAATCTGGTTATATCTGGTAGCGGAACCTTTTCTTCACAGTATGTTAGCTTTAGCCACCTTTTTGGGAGTCTCGCAATTCGTATTCGTGCAGTGGGTGTCTCCTTTTCTGTCCGAGTTCCCGGAAAAAGTCACCGCTTTTAACTGGGCACGCCAGGTTAAGAAATCCCATATGGCATTGATGAACATGGTCTCCTCCAATATCAACCAGTGGACGGTACTGGTGGCGATGATTCCGATTGTCTATTCCTTGAGCTCGGGCAGGGTCTCGGTCATACATTTCGATTCCCATCAAAAGCTGGAGATATTCTTGACCATTGCGCAGTCTGCATTAGGGATGATATTACTGGCTAATATGGAGTTTCGCTGGCATGAGGCTTTTGGGCTTTTCAGCCTGTGGTTTATTCAGTTTATTTACCCCTCTGTCAGGGAGGAGATAGTCTGGGTTTATCTTTTCTGGATTTATGTGGAGCTGATATTAGCCTTCTTGAAGAAAAAGAGACTCAAGGTTTTCAGTGAATTCAAAGAGTTGATGAGGAAATACTATTGAAGTTTGTCAAATCATAATTTATCCTGGGTATGAAGCTTTAGTTTTTTCTGTAAGGCTGAAGATCCAGAAAAGATCTTGAGATTCACTCTCTGATGTTTGAGAGAAGGAGGAATATGATCAGTTTTATACCCAAAGAGGAAAAGTTCTTTGAGATGCTGAAAGAATCATCCCGGGAGCTTTTAAAAGGGGCAGAGGCTTTAAAAGACTTGGTGGAAAACTACAACGATATCGAGAATAAAGTCAAAAACATAAAAGAGATAGAGCACCAGGGTGATAAAATCATCCATCAGATCGTGGGGAGCTTAAATAAGACCTTTGTGACTCCACTTGACCGGGAAGATATTCATCAGCTTGCTAGTGAACTGGATGATGTACTGGATGCCATTGAGGGGATTTCCAGCCGGCTTTTGTATTTCAAGATAGAGAAACCTACACCGGAGTGTATTCAGCTGGTGAATATAATCTATAAAGCAGCTGTGGAGATAGAAAAGGTTATCTCCGATTTAAAGCATCTGAAAAATCTTCACCCTTTCTGTGTGGAAATCAACAGTCTGGAAAATGAGGCTGACCAGATCTCCCAGAGTATGGTAGGAGAGCTTCTGGATAAAGAGACCAACTGGAGGATGGCCGTGAAGTGGAAAGAGATCTATCTGAGATTGGAGGATGCAGCTGATCATTGCGAGAACATCTCCGATGTCATAGAGACCATAGTGGTAAAAAACGCCTGAAAACTGAAAGGTAAATAGATATGGAATCTTTTGGATTTTTGATTTTAATCTTTCTCTTAGCCATAGCATTTGATTTTGTCAATGGCTGGACCGATGCCTGCAATTCTATCGCCACAGTAATCTCCACCCGGGTTTTATCCCCGCAGGCTGCAATCCTAATGGCAGCTTTTTTTAATTTAGTCGGAGCATTATCCGGGACAGCAGTGGCTGTTACCATAGGAAAGGGTTTAGTGGCTACAGAAGCCGTAAATCTTTTCACCATCGCTACAGCTTTATTCTCAGTCATCATCTGGAGCTCAGTGGCAACCGTTTTCGGTCTCCCAACCAGTGAGAGCCATGGACTAATGGCGGGTTTAGCTGGAGCAGTAATCGCCTCTGCAGGGACGAAGGCATTAATCTGGGCAGGTTGGAGAAAGGTATTTTTAGGGCTCGTTTTTGCACCCACCATAGGTTTCGGGATTGGATTACTATTTATGGTTTTGCTTCTCTGGGTATTTCGACGTTTTACTCCCAGCACTGTTGGGGGGATGTTCCGCAAATTACAGATTGCCTCAGCCGCTTTTATGGCATTCAGCCATGGCAGTAACGATGCTCAAAAGACTATGGGAATAATGACTCTGGCATTAGCCATTCACTTTCACTGGTCTTCGTTTCATGTTCCTTTGTGGGTAATATTTCTCTCTGCTACAACAATGGGATTAGGAACTGCTTTTGGCGGATGGAGGGTGATAAGGACTATGGGGATGAGAATTACCAAGTTAGAGCCGATTCATGGATTTGCTGCGGAGACTTCTGCGGCTGTAGTAATTACTGCTGCTTCAAGAATGGGACTTCCCTTGAGCACAACCCATGTGATTGCCTCAGGCATTATGGGGGTCGGAGCGACTAAAAGGCTCTCCGCAGTTAGATGGGGAGTAGCAGGGAATATTGTTCTTGCCTGGATTTTGACTTTTCCAATATGCGGGGGGATAAGCTGGCTTTTGACGACGATAGTTAATCAGTTCATCTGATCTCTCTCAAAAATGCTTGATTAGATCTCTGAAAATTGGAATTATACCTCAAAAAAGGAGTTGATAAAAAATGAATAGATTTTTTATCATTACTTTTTCTGTTATTCTACTGTTAAAATCGACTCAAGGCATTTTTGCTGAGGAGGATTGGGAATACTGGAGTAAATACTCTTTTGACATAGCTTTTAATAAAAAGGTTGGTTTTAGTATTGAGCCCCAGTTCAAATTCAAAAACAATTTTAGAGAATATTACTATTCTAAGACTTATTTCGGGTTGTCTTACAAGCTAAATAAATTTACTAAGATCAAAGGCTACTATGCCTATAAAACAAAAAAGGGTAAAACTGGCTGGAAAGAAACAGATTTATTATATTTGGACCCCATTCTAAAATTCGATTTACTGAATATAGATTTGAGTAACCGTTTTCGGTTGGAATATGATTTGGACAAAAAGGAATTGATCTATCGAAACCGTATAAAATTAGAGAAAAGTCTTTATAAAAACATAGTACCTTTCCTTCAAGAGGAAATTTTCTATTCTTTCTTATCTCACCGATTCGAGGAGAATCGCTTTTCTGTTGGGTCTTCTGTGAAAGTTATGAATATAATGCGTTTTTCTGGAGAATATATGTTAAACAGCAAAAATGATAATTCCGGATGGCAATCTGCTAACGTGTTAGTAACAAGTCTAAGTTTTTTGTTCTGAGTTTTAGCCTTAACTGTACAACGGAGGAATTGATTATTTCAGATATTGCATTAATCGTAAAAATAAGTGAGTTTGTTAGATGCCGAGTTTAATCTTTGTTATCTTCATAATCTTTATTGCTTTGGCTTTTGACTTTACCAACGGTCTGCATGATGCTGCCAATTCTATCGCTACTGTTGTTTCCACCAGAGTTTTAACACCTCGACAGGCTGTGGTCTGGGCAGCTTTTTTTAATTTTGTCGCTTTTCTGATTTTCGGCACAGCTGTGGCTACCACCATTGGAAAAGGAATGATTGATATAAGCATAGTTACGCCACAACTTATATTCGCTGGACTGATCGGTGCAATAACCTGGAATCTTTTTACCTGGTATTTAGGGTTACCCACGAGTTCTTCCCATGCTTTAATTGGTGGTTACGCTGGTGCAGCCATTGTTAAAGCCGGTTTCAAAGTAATTATTGCAAGCGGCTGGACCAAAACCATTCTTTTTATCTTCTTAGCACCCAGTATTGGCTTGTTCTTAGGGCTTTTTTTTACTGTGATCGTCACCTGGTTAATTCATAAAAAACATCCTGCCACTGTTAACAAGTGGTCACGGCGATTGCAGTTATTTTCCGCTTGTCTGTATAGCTTAGGTCATGGTGGTAATGACGCACAAAAAACCATGGGCATCATCGCTAGTTTACTATTTTCCGCTGGTCTGCTCAAAAGCTTCTATGTGCCTCTCTGGGTTGTGCTAAGCGCACATGCTGCTATTGCTTTAGGTACATTATCAGGCGGTTGGCGAATTGTAAAAACCATGGGTCAGAAAATCACCAAACTAAGACCAATTGACGGTTTTTGTGCGGAAACTGCCAGCGCTATCAGTATTTTCATAGCTACCCATCTCGGAGTCCCGGTGAGCACTACCCATGTTATCACCGGTGCCATTTCTGGTGTTGGTGCAGCCAAGCGTGTTTCTGCAGTACGCTGGGGGGTTACTTTAAAAATAGTCTGGGCTTAGTTTTTAACCATTCCCGGTGCAGCCCTGACTGCGGGGATTTTCTATTTTCTCCTTAATATAGCCATTACGGGATTATCTTAATTTTGACTTTTCTATTTGTGGAAGGATAAGCTGGCTTTTTGCCATCCCGTCTAAAACTCTCTTTTTTTAAAAGTTGAAACTGTTTCAGGAGTATAAAACGCGTAGGGGCGGAGTTTAGCTCCGCCCTGGGGAAGGGTGGAGACCCACGCCACTGGCGGGATTTCGCAAAGCTCAACAAGCTCCACCCCTACGTGACTATCATAGTCGGATATCTCTTTTTAAAAAATTAAAGACCAAGGATGTAAAGCTTCAGCTTTACCTTCCCATTTTTATTGTATTGAAAAAGAAGCACCCGTCAGAAGTGTTAGGTGTTACGAATTTATTGGCAGGGGCACGGCATGCCGTGCCCCTACAGATTTTGAGGATTGAAAATTTTGAACTCCAACTCTGGGTCAAAATAAAAAAATAACCCACCTTGAGGGCAAGGCGGGTTTAAAGCTTAGAAGTTAACATTTACTGTCTGGAACGTAATCTCTGTAGTACACTGGATACTGCCTGATCATCAGGATGGTCTATCAACCATTTCTCCAGAATCTTTTCTGATTCCCCGTATTTTCCGTTCATAATATACAGGTCAGCAAGAGCTCTTACGGAAATGGCATTATCCGGGCTCTCCTTGTAAGCCTGGAAGAAAATCTTTTCTGCCTCTATTGTTTTTCTTTGACTTATATAGAAAAGCCCCAGATACTGAAGGTATAAAAGCTGGGGATTCCGGAGATAAAGCGCTTTAAGGTGCTGTTCTGCTTTTCTCAACAAGGGATCAACCTCTTTTTCTCTACCCTCTTCGGTGTAAAGAGAGGCTAAAATGGAATAGGTTCGGTAGTAATCCGGATAAATCTCAATGGCTTTTTCCAGCTCGGCTATCGCTTTACTCTTTTCCCCGGAAGAAAGATATTGACCACACAATTCAATGAACATCTCAGG
>JAOUFL010000169.1 GCA_029858245.1 Candidatus Zixiibacteriota bacterium | reverse complement strand
CCGGGTTTTACAATCCCCACTGCCATACAGTTCACCAGCGGATTTCCTGTATATGATTCTTCAAAATAAACTTCTCCAGCCACTGTGGGAACGCCAAAACAGTTGCCATAATCCCCTATCCCTCTGACTACACCGTCAAAAAGATAACGTACTCTCGGATTGGACAGCTCTCCAAACCTCAACGAATCTAAAGAGGCTATAGGTCTTGCTCCCATACAGAAAATATCCCTCAGTATTCCCCCAACCCCTGTTGCCGCACCCTGGTAGGGCTCAACTGCTGAGGGGTGATTATGGCTTTCGATTTTAAAAACCACAGCTAAGCCATCTCCAATATCCACTGCTCCGGCATTCTCCTCCCCTGCTTTTGCTAACAGGCTTTTACCTTCGCGGGGAAGGGATTTCACCACAGCGATGGAGTTTTTATAGCTGCAGTGCTCTGACCACATAACCGAAAAAATCCCCAGCTCTGTATAAGTTGGGATATGTCCAAGTATTTTTATTATTCTCTCGTATTCTTCTTTTAAAAGTCCGTGTTCTTTAGCCAGCTTAAGGGTGACTTTAGGTTCTTTCATTTTCATCTCCTGTATTAGACTAAAATTTAGAATATATCTTATGATTAAACAAAGTCAAATAAAATCAATTTTAAAAAGCATTTTGGTAATCTTTGGAGGTTATCCAAAAAACTTGACATTTGTAATTTTTATTTTAATCAAATTCCTATAAGAAATAATTAATTTGAGTAAGCCAACTATCTTAATATCTAAGTCGTTGTTGTGAAGAGGGATACGTAATAATGTTAATCCTGAAGTTAAACAGACAAAGTTAAAAAATTCTTCTGCTTTTGCGTAATATATAATAAGAAAGTGGAATATAGCGCTATGTATCTATTTGTCTTTTATGTGATTTAAGAAAGAGGTGATTGTTTTTTATGAGCAGTTTTTCCTTTACTCTCAAAAGGGACTATACCAAAAAAAGACATAATATTGATATTTTACTCAAAAGAGCAATCAAGGGCAGTTCAATTGCCCAGAAAAAGCTGTTGGATGAATACGGCATAAAAATCTATTCTTCTTGTGAAATCAATGACTATGAAAGGGGTAAGCAGAGAAAAAAGATGAAAAATCTGCGGATGAATAGATTAACTCACGGAAGTAAAAAACAGATAGTAAAAGTATAAGAGTATTACAACCTTAAAGATGGGGAGAAATTAAATCTCCTCCCTGTTTATGAATGTCTTGTGTTATTAAAATTCCGCTCCTAAGGAGAAATAGTGTTCAGGTTTAGCTGATACATTTGCAAAATCAGTTTTCCAGCCAGCATCATACCGCAGCACAAATATACCTAAATTAATCCGAGCACCAAATCCGAATCCCGCTTTTATGTCTTTCAACCTGGTTCCATCTTTGGAAGTTCCACCTTTAAACTTCTTGGTTTCTGTCCAGGCACTTCCCATATCCATAAAGATAGTTCCGGTAATATACCTCAGTCTTATAGGAGGAAAACCCATGGATAGATATTCAATGAAAGGATATCTGAATTCAAAATTAGTAAGAAAATATCTGGTCCCTACCAGCTCATAATATTCATATCCCCTCAAAGGAGTGATAATACCTGAAAAATATAGATTATCCACTCCGTACACATTCTCGGTATATAGCTTGGGTCCAATCCAGTTGGACATTCCGCCCAAAAAGAACTGGCGTGGATTTTCGCCATCACTTCTCCCCGAGGTAATCCTGAAAGCAAAACCGAATCTGTTCCTTCCAAAATGCACATATTTTCTATAGTCGAGCCAGAGTGAGGTAAAAGAGATGCTTCTTTTGGATATATCCGGTGACCATTCAAAGTTTATTATGCTTCTTCTGCCGTTTACCGGCCCAGTTATTCCCCAGATAACGTTATCTCTAACCCAGGCAAAATTAGACATAAGGACTTTTACACTCCTGTCTTCAAAAATTCCTTGATAATTGGGGTCATAATATTTTCTATCAATGGAAAGATGAGTCAGGTTAAGCTCCACCCGGCTGAATTTACTGAAAGGCAGGGATAAAAGGCCTGTGGCACCATACATCCTGTCAGAAAAGAGCCGATCAATTGAATCGATGTAGTAATATTTAGTGTGAAATATGCCCACACCCAAGTCTATCCTTTTAGGTAAATACAGGTAAACCAGCTGGAAATTGGTCTGGTCTACGGTATTAAAAAGATCTGTGGCTAAATAGAAATTATGATTACCAAACATGTCAGTTATGGCGAGGAAGGATTGTCCTCTGAACCCGAAAAAGGTGTCATAACTCAAAGCTCCGGAAACGACATCCGGGGAAAATTTCAGTTTGTATTTCTTCTTTTTATATTCACCCGTGGAAAATTTAGTTATCAGTGTTTCCCTTTCCGGTATTGCTTTATTTATAACCTCAGGAAATGTATCGAGCTCTGTCTGAGTGCTTTTGAAAACATAGTAACTGAAATCAAGCTTCTTTTCCCCTTCCCCTGAAAGTTCCTGTTTGATCGTATCAGGTACGACCTCTGCTCTTTTTTCCTTCTCCAGAATAAAAGAGGTCTTCTCCAAAGGTTCGATATCCTCAGCTAAAGACTTATCAACTTTTAGCAGAAATATATCCCAGCCTCCTTTGTAAAAAGATGCAAAAGCGACTTGATCTCCATTCTTGGACCACGAAGGAGAAAAGCAGCCCGTTAATATATCAGTCAGCGGGTAAACTCTCCGGGTGTCCAAATCCTGCACGTAGAGATTACTTATCCCGTTACGTGAAGAGCTGAAACATATCTTCTTGCCGTCAGGAGAAAAAGCAGGAGAAAAATTATTTTCTCCCCCCTCAGTAAAAGGTTCAATGTTTTTACTTTCAATTTCCAGAATAAAGATATTGTAAGCCCCGTAAACGTAGTTAGAGTCTTTTTCTACCCCCGAAGGGCGATCAGAGGAGAAAGCCACGCTTTTCCCATCTGGGCTCCAGTCCGGGTCACGTTCATCATATTCATCTTCAGTCAGTCTCAGTAATTTTCCTGTTTTAATCTCGTTCAGATAAAGATCGGATCTGCCACCAAGTATCCCTACGAAGACAATTTTCTCGCCATCCGGAGACCAGGCTGGTGAAAACATTGCCTCCAGGTTAAAATTGAACTTCTTATAGATTTTTTTCTTCTTGACATCTACCAGACACAGGGCATCCCTGCCTTTACTTTTAGATACGAAGGTAATGTCCCTGCCTGATGGTGACCAGGAAAGCCCGCTGACATAGGAGTGAAGAGATTCCAGATCACCAGTCCTTTCACCTTTAACTACTTTATCAATTTTTTTACCATCAATTGCCGAAATGACATAGATCTCAGTATAATCGCTACGGTCGGAAAAGATCGCCAGTCTGTCTCCTTGAGGAGAGAAGGCTGGCTTCTCATTCATATAAGAACCATCCTTCTGATGATCGGTTAACTGCTTGGCAAAATCCTTGGGCTCTTTTCTCAAGGAGATCTCGGGCCAGTATTCTTTTCTCAGATATTTCATCCACTCTTCGCTTAAGCTATTCTGATCCAGCCCCAAAGCGGATTTAAGGCTTTTATCAAAAGAGCGCCTGCTTTTACCCTTGTGCAATATCTCTGAGATTTTCTCCTCTCCGTATTTATTTACAATGTAATTAATTACAGACTGCCCTTCTTTATAAGCTAAAAATCCACCTGCGAACTCCAGAGGGATCAAATAACCGTTTACGGTTGCGTCTCTTAGAATCATATCTGCTTCAATATCCCAGCCCCCTCTGGAGAAATACTCGGCAAAACCCTCGGCAAACCATAAAGGCAGTTGTATAAACTCTGCGCTTAGGAGATTACCGATCAGATTTCCATAAAGCATATCGAATATAAATGCATGGGTAAGTTCGTGCACCAGTACATGTCTGAATTCCTCATATGAGCCATTATAGGGAACAACAACCCTTGTTTTAAAAACTTCGGTAAATCCTCCTACGTTTTCCTCGATAAGCTCACTTATCACATTGGTCTGTTGGAATTCACTGGAAGAGTTATAGAGTATAACCGGAATTCGCTTCTTAACTTCATAATTCAATATCCTCCCTAATGGGGAAGTTGCTTCTTCCAGAGTATTAGCTGCAAACTCGGCTAAATTATATCCTAAATCATAGTAATAGACATCATAATGTTCACTCTGAATGTAATACCAGTCGAAACCTTTATACTGAACTTTGTTCTTGCCGAAATATACATCCTGTGCACCTGAAGTTAAATACAATGAAGGAAAAAGAATGATCCCGGCAAAAAGTATGTAGCGTATTTTCTTGAGCATAACTTGTCCTTTAAATTAAACTTTTACCCTTTTTATCGAAGCCCCTAAACTGGAAAGTTTTTCTTCGAAACTATCATATCCGCGGTCGATATGATAGATCCTTAAAACCTCGGTCTCTCCTTCTGCGCTCAATCCTGCCAGGACCAATCCTGCACCAGCCCTGATATCAGATGCCATTACCGAAGCACCTTTTAGTTTCGCAACACCATTTACGATTGCCCGGTCACCAGAGACTTTAATCTCTGCTCCCAGACGGTTCAGCTCCATCACATGGGTGAATCTGTCTTCAAAAACGGTTTCTCTTATGTAACTCGAACCAGAGGCTGTGCAGCTAAGTGCCATTATGGATGATTGTAAGTCCGTAGGGTATCCGGGAAAAGGATAAGTAGTTACTGTCACAGGTTTTAGTTTTGAAGGTCCCTTTACCTTTATGAAATTCATATTTGCATTGATCTCCGCACCCATCTCCCTGAGTTTTAATATAACCATATCCAGATAATCCGGTAAAAAATCATTGATCTCCAGATAGCCTCCGGTTATAACTGCAGCCATCAAAAAAGTGCCTGCCTCCAGACGGTCTTTAATGCAAGTATGTTCTATTGCTTTTAGTTTCTTTACTCCGGAAATCCGAATAATTGAAGAACCTGCACCCTTTACTTCAGCACCCATTGAATTCAAAAAGTTGGCTACATCAACTACTTCGGGATCGCAAGCTGCATTTACCAGTAATGTCTCTCCTTCAGCTAAGCATGCAGACATCATAACATTCTCTGTACCGGTATGGCTGGGTCGGTCAAAATAAATTATATTTCCTTTTAGCTTGTCAGCTGAGGCGAGAACATATCCACTTTCTTCTTCTATTTTTGCCCCCAAAGCTGAGAAACCAGATAAATGCAAATTGACCGGACGGGGACCCAGAACGCATCCTCCGGGTAAAGAGACTTTTGCTTTTTTTAATCTG
>JAOUFL010000168.1 GCA_029858245.1 Candidatus Zixiibacteriota bacterium | reverse complement strand
CTTTGAACCGTAAATTCGCCCAGTACTTCGAAGATGATAAGCTGATGGGGATCCTGATAAGCGATGTAGAACCTGACTCACCAGCAGAAGAGGCAGGATTATTACCCGGAGATATCATCCTTGAATACCAGGGAGAAAAAGTATTAGCTGAAAAGGATGACGATTTAAACCGTTTCTCATTTTTAGTCAGTGAGAGTAAAGTAGGCGAGCCCTCTTCCATCAAGATAAGAAGAAAAGTAGATACACTCGACCTTAAGGTGAAAGTTGCGCTTCAGCCAAAAGTGAAAGCTGAAGAGCATGAAACTGGACTGGGATTTACCGTAAAAGAGATAACTGATGCCTTCTATAGAACATATATGCTTGAGGATAAGGAAGGTGTTTTTGTCTCATATGTGGAGGTTGGAAGCCCAGCCAGCCAGGGGAAACTACTAGAAGAAGATGTGATAAAAAAAGTAGAGGATATGAAGATAACTAACTTAGAAAACTTTAAAGATATCCTGGAGAAAGTAAAGGAAAAAAAACAGATTCTCCTTACTATAAAAAGAGGAAAAAGCCAGAGATTCATACTCGTTCAGCCTGGTTTAAAGAAAGAGGGTAGCTGAACTAAGCTCCTTTTCCAACTCTTATCTCGGATTGTGAAATCAGAAATTCCTTAAATGAAAAAGTAAAGCCAGTTTAATCAAAGGATTAGGGAATAAAAAACTCCCTCTCCTGATTTACTGACACCAGGTATAAAATAATTATAAGTTCAGGATTATTAAAGAAATAAAGGAATTTATTACCCTTTAGCCCCTTCTACTAAATACATGCGGGCATCCAGCTTTCCCATTTCCAGTGGTATACCATTGTTCAATTCCTTGGAAGTAGTCCTTATAAGCTCTCCGCTGAAAAGATCGGTTAAAGTGATTTTCTTTCCTTTAACTCCGATTTTCTTGCAATCTACCTGTAATATTATGCTCTTTTTATTCCCCCCGTTACCCGGGGTTAAAGGAACCCCAGGACTGATCAAATAAAGCAAGGTTGTTTTTTCATTTTTCTGAACGATAACTTCAACCTCATTATCTGAACAATTCAGAATCCTGGTAACTCCGGCATCTTCTAAAATTTGCTCCAGTAAACCTAACTTCCTATGATTAAATGTAGTTGAGATATCAAAGGTAAAAAGATATATTTTCCCTTTACCCAGGTTCCCCTTCAACCCTACGATTCTTTTACCTGACCTGGCTATTACCTGGTAACTTTTGGGGTGAGTTTTTATATATCCATAAAGTTGTGAGGAAAATTCCGATTTAGAGGTCTGAACCATATCAACCGCATACTGGGAAACAGTTTTCAATTTTAGGGCTTTAGTTAAAATCCAGCAGTTTTTAAACCTCAAATCATATTTAGGTAAAAGACCATACAAAATTAAACTCTTACCTTTTCTTGCCTGCTCCAGCAGAAGCGATTGGGTTTTCAAATCCATGAACTCAGCGCAGGGTACAAGGAGAATTTTATATTTCTCAAAGGTTTTTTCATTTTCCAGATCAGAGATTTTGTAATCGAATTTTAATCCCCGGAGATCATCACTTAGTCTGAAATGGGCTTGCTTAATCAAATGACTCAAATAGGGGAAAAGATTCTGGTATTCTAACTGACTTAAATAAAGGTAAGGATTATAATTCATCAGGCTTATCTGCACGATGCTCTCCAAGTTCGATAGACCTATTCTATCTAGAAGAAGATTAAAGCTTTTTAAAAACTCATATCCTTCCTGAATAGTACCATCCTCTGCCAAGGGGGTACCATACCAATGACCTGTTTCCACAAACATTGCATGGTTAAAGCCCTTGATACCCATAGCTAAGGAGACGATCAACATAAACTTCGTCTCCTCTATTTTTATGGGAAGATACTTCTTCTTCAACTCGGGATTCTGAGCAGGAGCTCCAATCATAAATTCTATAGCCCAGGGAAAAGAAGCTGAACTTACAAAGCTTCTGAGATGCCAGGAATATTCTGTGTAGCTTTTAAACCAGCTGCTCTCAATACCTGCTAATATGTTTTCTTTCTGCAATGAAACCCATTCCGAAGATGACAGAGAACCATCTTTCCAGAAGATGTCAGTAGAGAAAAGGGGGAGTACCTGAGAGGAGAGAAACAGATCCTTGAGATTCAAAATGTAACTGGAAACCAATCCTGTTTTAAACTTTATCCAGTCAAGATATTTTATTAGATCTGATGGCCTTTTGATCTTTCCATCTGTAGGTGGATAAACCTCCTCAAAATTCTTTGAATTCGAGTGATAATCAGACTTTAGAGCTTTTATTTCTTTATATTCATTTTTCAGAAAAGAGGGATATAGATTTTTTATGTTATATGTATTGTAATCAAGATGAAACGGGGGGTTAAAAAAGTTATAGCTGGATTTCCTACCCAGCTTTATGATGATTATCGGACCTTTTGGATAAATGTAGTTTTTCAAAACCTTGCTTAATGCGCTGATATACCTTTTGCAATGGTTCTTAAAAACCGGGTGATTAAATGAAGGAAGAACTATCTCCGGAAATTCTTTTTGTTCAGATATGGTTACAGGTCTCCCCTGGGAATCTCTTGCTGCAAGCTCCTCGTTATCTGTCACAAAAACAGGATACCCTCCATTTTCCCATTCATCACCCACATACGGTCCAATTTTTAAGATTACCTTGAAACCAAATTCCCTTGCCAGTTCCAGAAAGACTACCAGATCTCTTCGGCTGTCAGTTTCTCCGGCAAAATCAAAATCCCCCATTGAAATTTCGTGTAGATTCCAGGGAACAGCAGTTGATATGATTTTAAATCCTGCTTTTTTAATTCTCTCAAAGCAAATTGACCAGTATCTTTTATTAACTGTAAAATAGTGAATCTCAGCTGCATTGAGTACATATTCTTCTTTCCCTATTACAATCTTATTTTTCAATTGGCTAAGCATAGTTTCCTGAATAAAGATTATTTATCCAATATATACAATTACAAGAAAAACCATAATCAAGTTTTCATATTTTATAGTCTCCATCTGTTTTTGTCAATATAAAATAATGAAAAGCTGTAAAAATAAAGATTTTTTGAAGATTTATCGTTGCAAGTAGTTGATATTAAGCCAAATAAGATAATGCCTGGTAAAACAACTATTCCTGAAATCTTTATAATTATAAGAAGAAGCCCCACTCATTTCTGATGAGTGGGGCTTAAGTAAATTATTAACAACGAGATGCAGAATATTTATTTCAATAAAACCATCTTCTTAATGTCAGAAAAGCTTTCAGCCTGAATTTTATAGAAATAAATACCGCTGGCTACCTCAAACCCATTTTCATCTGTCCCATCCCATTCTTTCTCCTGCATGCCAGCAGTTAAATTCTCATTCACCAGTGTTTTTACTTTCTGCCCTAAGACGTTATATACTTCAAGCTTAACCCAGGAATCTCTCGGAAGTCCAAATCTTAAAATAGTTATAGGATTAAAAGGATTAGGATAGTTTTGAGACAGGCTATATACCTTTGGTTTGGTTGAAGTTTTTTCATCTCCTACATCTAAGGCGCCTTTCCAAAAGACCGGAAAGAATGGATTACCTCCTTCTGTCGAGAATTCGTAGCCTGAACCTTGCCATGTAGTAGTATCTATTGGAACAGACAGGCTTGGATTCCAGGTTGGACCAGTTGTAAAATATATCTTTGCTATGGGAGTGTTTCCCGGTTCAAGAATAAAAGGTGGAAAGTAAAGCGCAAAAATATTCAGTTTGTTATTGATATTATCGACAGAGGTTGAATCGCTCTTATAAGCTGCAGTAGCACCTCTGGTATCAACAAAGCTAATAGAATCACAGGTGATGTCATAATGAGTGACGGAATCAGGAAAAGCCAGGGGAACTGTAAAACCGCCTACGTTTTCATCGTTAACTAGGTAAACGGTTACTACCACCTGGGAACTCGCAGGGGCTGATGCCAGTTTTTCCACCCAGCAGGTATCCCTTACTCCCGGATCCTGAGCATAAACCAAACTAACTACTGCTAATACTATAATGACGGTTAAAATGCTTTTTCTCATTTTTCACCCCTCTCCTGTTATAAATTTTTTTTGTTTTCTTTCTCCTTCTTTAACTATTATAAAGGACAAATCACCTCCTTACCTTTAAAAACTTTGGATATTTCAACTTTTAATTCAATTCATGAATAGTATATAATCAACTCTTAAAAACTTGTCAACAAAAAAATTTGTTTTTTTAGATTTTTTTTAACAGTCTGGTTTTGGTCCGTTTTTAAATAGGTGATTGATAATATAAATTATATCTGAAATAGTAACATCTCCATCACAGTTAGCATCCCCAATATATTTGGGATTGGAACTTGGTCCTCCTTTAAAAAGAGCATTAATCAGAAAGATCACGTCAGAAACTGTTACATCACCATCACGGTTTGCATCTCCCCATATAGGTTCTACCACGTAAATTCCCCCTACTTGAAAATCAGGTACATAATCCCCTAAAATGGAACTATATTTCATATAAGAGCTTCCAATAATAGCGGTATCGACCTGCAAAGTATCTCCCACTGAGGCAAGGGTATCCAGCCTGAAATACATATTAGCTAACAGACCGCTTCCCGGTTCGAGTGGATCGTTTGTATTCCTCAGGGTTAGCAGAATTGTCTGATTCGCCTTATGTACGCTAACATTCCTTATGGGAAAACTTTCCACCCTTGTACCCCAGAACCTGACTGAATCGCAGGTTAAAGGAGCAGTTCCATTCCCATAGCGCATAGCTATTATCATTTCTGAAACCGGTATGTTATTGTTGGCATATAGCGGGACTTTCACTCCGTATTCTCCAGCCAAGCCCTGCGAAGAGGAAACATTAACGGTATCAGCCGTTGCACCTATGAGTATCTTTTTGGTATTAGTGCCCCAGGTACCAGAAGCTGAGTAACTACACGTATAAATACCCGGCTCAGCATAAGTGTGTAAGGTATCGACAGGAGTGGTCAAGCCTAAAGTATCTCCATCCCCAAAATCCCACTTCCAGTAGTACAATCCGTCTCCATAAGAAGAGTCAGTAAATTGAATATCCAGCGGAATGTTTCCCAGGGTAGCACTTGTTGAGAACTTAGCATGGGGAAGTGGAAGCAGGGATCTGTATAAGCTTATTCTGCCAGCACCTAATTTACCCTCGTATCCGGGATTAAGATAATCTATACTATCTGCATTGTCTTTTATCAGAGATGTAATTTGAGCAATTGTAAGGTTTGGGACTCTTGACCTTAATAATCCAACCAAT
>JAOUFL010000167.1 GCA_029858245.1 Candidatus Zixiibacteriota bacterium | reverse complement strand
GATCGAGTTTCCTCTCTCTCAGTGGAGGTAATTTAATATTTATGACGTTAATCCGGTAATAGAGATCTTCCCGGAAACTGTTTTCCCTGACCAGTGAAAGAAGCTCCTTGTTCGTGGCTGAGATAACTCTCACGTCTGCTCTTTTTACTTTATTGGAGCCCAGGGGCTCGAATTCGTGAGATTGCAGAAAGCGCAAAATCTTTACCTGGAGAAGCGGGCTCATCTCTCCGATCTCGTCCAGAAAAATAGTCCCCGCATTGGCTACCTCGAATTTCCCTAACTTCCTCTGTGTGGCACCGGTGAATGCTCCCTTCTCGTAACCGAAAAGCTCTGATTCCAGAAGTGTTTCCGGTATGGCTGCGCAGTTTATCGGAACAAACGGTTTCCTCGAACGGCTGGAATTAAAATGTATAGCTCTCGCCAAAAGCTCTTTACCCGTTCCGCTTTCACCCTCGATCAATACTGCCGTATCGGTATCCGCGATATCCGCTACTGTTTTCAGAACCTCTACCATCTGGGGACTGTTTCCCAGTATCTCGTCAAATTTGAATTTCCCTCTCAGGTCTGCCATCAATTTCTCTTCGGACTCTTTTAATTCCATAAAGAGATAATTATTTTCCAAAGCCACGGATGTTCTCTCCGCCAGAGAGCTTAATAACTCTATATCGCTATGGGTAAATATCTCTCCTTCTTTATTATCTTCCAGGTAGATCACCCCCAGCACTGTCTCTCTGGATTTCAGAGGAACACACAGAACGGATTTTGTTATTTTACCCCACTCTTCTTTCTCGTCAAGTTCCTTGTAAATCAGCTGATGGATTAAAACGTTATTGCCTGTGGAGAGGACAGCTTCTATCACCGAATTTTTACTTTTTTCCTCACCTTCCTCCAGTACTTTTTTACGCTTATCTTTGGCTAACCTTAACTTGAGACTCTTGTTCTCGTCATACACTTCCAGAAATCCTTTGGTCACTGAGTATATCTCGATAACCGAATCCAGCACTGCCTCCAGCAGTAAGTTGACATCTCTTTCCGAATAGATTATGCTGGAAAGCTCGTACAGGATTTTGTAGATTTTCCTCTCTTCTTCTTTATCCTCCGATTCCTTTTTGAATTTCTGATATTCTTCGCTTGAACGATTTAACCCTTCCTCCAGTGAATCCTCCAGCGAGGAAAACCTTTTATCCAGCTCCTCTATATCCTGAAATATCTTTTCCAGGGAGGAGGATAGCCTGGGGGGGGAAAGCGGGGATAACTCGGACAGGTCGTTGCGGATTGTATTTAAGCCTTTATACAAAGCTCTAATTCCTCGAGTTCCCGAGCTGGCAATGGCTTTTAAATTTTCTTCCAGATTATCTGATTTTGAATCTTCTTTTCTTCTCACACTTTAAGAAATTACCCGCAGGATATTTTTTGTCAACAGAAAAGTTATTTTAAAAACAAATATAATATATTAGATTACTATTTGAAGCTTTTTCATTTCCTTCTTTGCAGAAAAAAACGTATTAATTTAAACGGTCACCCGAAGGGATTAAAGCTATGCAAAGAACTCTGGTAAATCAGCACAAGAGAGAGGATGTATTCAGATGCGGTCATACCTCTCATTTCAAATTCGAGAACAGCGTTTCCGTCTATCATGTTCTCAAGGAGAAAAAATGTTTTCCTCAGGGCTGTATTTATTTCCAGTGGAAATGCCGGGTGTTGAACAAGGGAAATGGTTGTCCTAAAAGATACAAACACGTGGGGAAAAGCTGTTTTTCCTGTAAATATTATTATGAGGAGAAACTCTGTTATCAGCCCGAGGTATTACTTAATGAACAGGGATTCAAAATCTTTAAAAGAGAGCTGGAGGATTATGATGTGTGGTTGGAGGAGCTTCTGACAAAAAGGGTGACAGTAGGAGGAGTGGTAAATTCCATCAAACCTCATCTGAGAAAAAAAATATTTCATAAAAAAGAAAAAATGAGCTTCCTGGGCTTTTTAGTCAGTTTTAAATCAGGCTACATCGACAGGGTATTCTTTAATGATTATTTCTATTTAAATCTGACTCCGGGAACCAGAAAAAGACATCCACTGAACTCTGGTGACAAAATCGATTTTTTTGCAAGATTAAAATCGGACCGGGGCAGAATAGTTTTTTATCATCCGGAGGAAATTGAGATTACCCCGCAAGAGACTGAGACTGAACCAGCACACAATTCAGAATTGAATTCAAGTGAGATTCTGGTTGCCAGGAAAACCGGGACCGAGTTCGATGTCCAGCCGGAAAAATGTTTTGCCTGCGACAGGGGGATTCTGTTAGACATAAGTGAAGAGGATTTAAAAAGAAAAAGATTCTACCGTCATCTTTTCTGCCTGGAGGGAATAAAAAATCCGGAGAGCTGTTTGTATGACCTGAAGAAGAAAATAGCTTTGAATCGGAGTGCATCAACTGGTTGAGGTAAAAGCAATTTCGTAGTATTGGGCTTTCTGCACGAAGTTTTCCTGGTATGGGATGAGACCTTTGTATCTACCCTAAATATTGCGTTTATTTTTCATAAAAAATTGTAGAGACGCATGGCATGCGTCTCTATGTTGCAGGGATAGAATCCGCCTGTGGTAGGTTCTGCATTTACTCCAGTTTGACAAGATAATCATTGACTTTTGCACCCGATAACGTAGATTTTATTCGGAGATTTTTCTGTTCTGTTAAAAAGGTTTTAAATTAAATATCAAGGGAGCATCAGAATGAGATTGAGAATTTACATCTTCAAAGCCATATTCTTTTCTGTGATTCTGCTCCTTTTTGGTTTATTGCTTCCCCTGGAGAAAGCAGATTTCTTCATTAATCCAGATACCTCCACCCTTTTCGCTCAGTCCCTGGACAGGCTCCTGGAGTCTTCAGCTGAGAATGAAAAAGACCCTTCTGCCTTTACCCTCGCCCGTTTGAAATATGAGGGTGGCGGAGATTGGTACTGGGGTTCCTCTGCCCTACCCAACATGCTTGAATTCTTAAAAGAGAACACCAATATAACCGTAGACGAAAAAGAAGTCAGAGTCAGCATAATGGACAAGGAGCTTTTCAATTATCCTTTTCTGTTTTTAACCGGGCACGGAAATATAAAATTCTCGGATGAGGAAGTTGAGAGATTAAAAAATTATCTTATTCACGGAGGGTTTCTGTTCGCCAATGATTCCTATGGACTGGACAAGGCTTTCAGAAGGGAGATGAAAAAAGTTTTTCCGGATAAGGAATTGGTTGAGCTCCCCTTCAGTCACGGGATTTACCACTGCTATTACGATTTCCCCAACGGACTGCCCAAAATCCACCAGCACGACAATAAACCTCCACGTGGATTTGGCATATTCCATGAGGAACGCCTGGTAGTTTTTTACGTGTATGAATCCGACATTGCCGACGGCTGGGAAGACCCTCAGGTCCATAACGACCCCCCGGAGAAAAGAGAACAGGCATTGAAGATGGGGGTGAATATTATCACCTGGGTGTTGGAGAATTGAAGATCATCAGGAGGTAATTAGATGGGCAATCACATTTTTCTTTCTAGTCAAGAGAACTTCAAAATATGTCTTGAAAGAGGGACATATGGTGGAATTTCTCACGGACCAGAGAGGGCTAAGTATCAACAGACTAATTCCGAGATAATTGCTGGTTTTGAAGGAATAAAGGTAGGAGATTTCGTTTTCTTCTATGTAAAGAATGTTGGTATATACGGTTTGTGGAAAATCACAGTTCGTCCTTTTTTTGATGAAACGAGAATTTGGGAAAATCCAGAACAGGTCTATCCATATCGTGTCTGTTTTGAGCAAACCATTAGAAACTTCCCTGAGCCAGTTGCTTTAAACGATATTCTTGACTTACGGGATAAAGGTAAAATATGGACGTTTGATTTAGGAACCTTCAATAAAAAGAGCCATCACCCAATTACTACTGACGAAGGGAAGGAACTAATTAGGCTCTTGTTGCGGAATAATCCCGTTTACTTTCCAGTCAATCCTATTCCTAATCCATAGTTGCCCAGAGAAACTCCTTTACCCTTAAAGCTTGATACAGACAATAAAGGACAGATAGAATTTGAAGGTTACCTCAATGCTTGGTTTATGCAGTCCTTTGCCTTAGGCAAATTAAGGGACATCATAGGAGAATATCACGATTTCTTAAATCATGTTCCTACGTCTTTCAACACAGTGATGGACATTTTTCTAACCCATATTACTCTTGTCGATTCTGTTGAAATCCTTCATAAATTCACTTGCATGGAATTAAAAACAAAGATAGCGACCGAAGAAGATTTGTACCAAGTAATCAAATACGAAAATTGGTTAACAAGAAAATTAGCGAACGGAGACTCAGAAATGGTTCAAAGCGTTCTTGTAGCCTTTGACTTTGAAGATAAGGTTTTAGACTATGTGTCTAAAAGGAGAGCTATTGAGGAAAAATCCGTGAGATTACTCAAATACAGAGTTAACACCGAAATAAAAGACATAGAATTGACCGAAATCTAATTTTAAAGGGAGGGAAGAAATGCTCGACAGAGAAGTAGTGCAAGAATTTCTTGAAGAAAAATTAGAGGAAGGAGCTATCCTAATCCCAAAAGATATTAAGAGGGAAGATTTGACAGAGGGTTTTTGTAATTATGTTGAAGATGATTATTACGAGTGGTTAAAGGATAATTACAAAAGTTTTTTTGAAGGCTTAGACTGGAGTTGGATTAGAGAAAGAATAAAACAGACTCGGTAAACCCACGTTTCCCACAATATGGGTTTAGGCATCTCGTAGTGTGACCCTTTAGGGTCGCCTAAGCGAGGCTAATCCCGCCAACGGCGGGACGCGCTACGTTCTAGTCCCCTCTCCCCTTGTGGGAGAGGGTTAGGGAGAGGGGTTATCATTTTCACCCTCCCCTTACCCCCCCATCAAGGGAGGGGAATCTAAAGCACCCGACTTGAGGGCAAGGCGGGACTACCGAAACACAATTTAATTCTCACTCGGTAACCCCACGTTGCCCACAATGTGGGTTAAAATCTTTGGAGTGCATTGACCGTGTCAATGCTGCATCGTCACGGACGATGCACTCCATATTCTGACATAACCCTAAAATTAACCCTTTTCAATTACGTATTAATAATAAAGAAACTTTTTTTCTTGTTAAATTAAAAGATGGAACGTACAAGCTACCTGAATTTAATCACCCGCCTTAAATCCTTAAGGTCGTATTACACCCGTACCTGCTTGTTCTATGGTCTTTTACTAATTTTAACTGTAATCTTAATCTGGTTTTTATTCAGCTTTGTATTTTCTTTTCTGACAGGATTTACCCTTCCC
>JAOUFL010000166.1 GCA_029858245.1 Candidatus Zixiibacteriota bacterium | reverse complement strand
TAAAGACTATGCAATAACAATGAGTTATGGGCGGTTTCTTACAGAACGCTTCAGTATAGGTGCCACCTTGAAACTAATCGACGAGCTCTACGAGGAAGAACGAGCAACGGGTTGGGGTGCGGATATTGCTACGATGTATAATACAGGATTTAGGAATTTTAAAATAGGAATGGTAATGAGTAACTTTGGACCGGATATGAAATTCATCAAAGAGGAATACCCCTTACCTATATCTTTCAAATTCGGGACATCAATAGAGATTATTAACTTTGGCGATCATAAAACCACAGTGGATTTTGAAGTTGGCCATCCTAATGATAATCTCGAAAAATTCAACGGTGGAATGGAATACTGGTACCGCGATATGATCGCACTGAGGATTGGAGCCCAGACAGGATACGATGAAGGAGATTTAAGTTTAGGAGCAGGATTGAAATTACCCTTTTATGGTAAGAACAAACTTAAAATAGATTATGGTTATCATGATTTCGGGTATTTGTCTGAGGTACATAGATTTACTCTGAACATTGGTTTTTAGGACCATTTCCCTAACTTTTTAAGGAAGGAGTTTTATAAAATGAGAAAATGGATTTGGCTATACCTCTTAATCCTGGTACCCCCATTCATATTCACTTCCTGTGGAAAGCTCAGTAGAACAGGTACCGCTCCCGGTAATATACCTCCTGAGGTATTTATGGTCAATATACCACCGGATTCATCAAGTTTCTCAACTCTGGCTAAAATCTACTGGTATGGGTTTGACCAGGATGGTTTTATCACTAAATATCAATATATGATAATTCCTGATACGGGTAATATAATACCCAAATCTGGCGGTTATATTGATCCTGCCTTTATTCAGTTAATAGAGCAGCAAAGCCCTGATGAGTGGAACAATGAGTCATTTGCTTTATCATTGGGCATAGGTAAAGATCTTATTTATGCGGTTGATTCAGTCAATAACACAACCGGAACCTGGGATAATGTTAAACTTTTTGCTTCTCTGGATACGACTATTTATGTTGAACAGTATTTCTTTGTAAGGGCTGTGGATGACGATGGTGCTACTTCCAAGATCTGGAAACCCGATTCGGAAAAAGGAAGCAATTTCCGCTGGTTCAGGCGTAATAACAGGCCCCCCATCACCACTATCAAATATGATTATGTAAATTCCACAGCTGAGAATACCATCGTACCAGATTCTATTTTAACCGAATATTGTTTGCCTGAAACCACATATGACTGGAAAGGCATTACTTTATCCTGGACTGCTGAAGATCCAGATTACTCAGCAAGGACTCAGCCGTCTTTCACCTATTCCTGGGAGCTTCTGGGACCGTTTGCATCATCCACTGCTATTGATACGACCAAAATCTTCTATCAGTCATGGGATGATACCACAGCTAGCAGGATAGTAGACAGCACCGTTCATATAATGGCCGGATTAGAGAATTACCCGGGCGAGGATTTTGGCTGGTATCAGTTCAGGGTCCGGGCATGGGATGATGCCTTTGCAGCAGATCCCACTCCTGCTTGTGTTACCTTCAGAATTACCAAGCCGCCTTTCCTGTTCGAGCCTGGTAAATACGGCAGGAATGTGCTTCTTCTTGATGCAACGGTTTATGATGGAAAGTATATTATTCCTTATCGAGATTCCCTGAAGAATTTCTATTCGGGGCTGATGCAGTCACTGATAGATAACGATATTATTGATTCTTATACCTGGTACCGCAAGGATGCCAATAAAATATATCCTCCACCTCAGAGCATTTTGACAAAATACAACCTGGCAATTTACTATAACGAGGGTAGGGTTGAAGGAGTTCCGGGTTATGGTGTCCAAGGTGTTGATACGGGTTTTGTAGCAATCAGGGATTATCTGCGTATAGGTGGAAAGGTGTGGATGATAGGGCAGAACAATTGGGGAGTATCAAATTGCGGTTATAATCCCATAGATCCCGGTAACGAGAGGTCCGGAGGTTATTCTTCAGTAGTAACCACTGTGGCTAATTATTTCTGCGGTGTTACCGGAATATATTTGCCCTGTTTATCATCCAGTGATAGAAATGAGGAGATGATTACAGCTGAACCTTATTTACCCTTCGGTGCTGATTTACCGCTGTTAGAGGTTGACCCGGTAAAGTTATCCAAGATATACTGGTATTTCTATACGGATAAACCTCCTATGGATAGCTTAAAAGGAATACCTCGCGCTAATTGGGAATCTGTCTGGAATGCTAATTATAATGAGCGTCTCTATTCCTTCGTATCCTTATATGGTACGCAATCATATTTACACGGCAGACCAGTTGCCTCCAGAGCCTATAGTCCAGTACCCTGGCCCTTTGAAAACGAACCGGGTGCGCCTATCTTGCAGTGGAGAACCGCAGAGTTCTGTTTCCCCTGTCTCCCGATACAAAGAGACGATATGTATGAATTAATGGAAAAAATGGTAAACTGGTTCCTGCAGGAAGGGATTTACCCTTAAACAGTTTAAAACAAGTCATATTGGAAGAGACCAGGTTTTCACCTGGTCTCTTTTTATATCCGGGGATTTAAGGCGAAAGGAGAGAATCTACCAGCTTCAGTTTTTCCCTGGCAGGTTCGAATTCAGGCGATAAGGTTAAAGCTTTTTGCAGTTCCTCTCTGGCAAGCGGAAGGTTATCGGTTCTGGCAAAAACCAGGCCCAGATTATAATGATAAACCGGGTTATTGGGATTTAGATTCAGTGCTTTTTGCAATTCCTTAATAGCCTGCTGGTATTCCCCTCTAAGCTCATGGATGTGTGCCAGGGCAGAATGAGCTTCTGCGAAGTCAGGTTTTTGCTGCAGGGTTAAAACCATGTCATTTTGTGCCTTGTCCAGTTCCTTCTTCTGTATATGGATTACTCCGGAATTATAAGCCGCATACGCTTTTAAACCCCTTAAACCCTCCCTACCCGGGTCATCCTGTGAATAGATTAAACCTACATTATATTCCATCTCCGAGGATTTCTCCTCTTCCTTTAAAAGCAGAGCATATTCTTCCAGAGCTTTATCCGGGTTTCCCTGCATCTGATAGAAAAGCCCGCTGTAAAATCTCATACCAGCAGGTGGCGGATATAAATTATTAGCAGCCGTAAGAGTGCTCTCGGCTGAATCGAAGCTGCCTTCCCGGAGATAAGCCAGGAAGAGGTTGATATAAGCTTTCACATAGTAGGGTTTGACCTCAAGGGCATTCTTTGCCTGCTCTACAGCTTTAGAATATTCACCCTGCAGGCGGTACAGGGCAGAGAGGTTATTATAGGCTTTTTCCTCCTGAGCGTAGGTTTTCAGCTCTTCCAAAAACTCTTTTTCTGCCTGCGGGTAATTCCCCTGGTTGAAATAGATGATACCGAGGTTGAGATGCGCTCTTTTAGCCAGAGGGTTATTCTCCAGAGCCAGCCTATAGTTTTCCTCGGCTTTACTTATCTCTCCTTTTTTCAGGTGTAGATTGCCCAGTGCATAATAAGCCTGGGCATAGTTTTTTTTATCCAGATTGTACAGGTTGGAATTGGCTAAAAAGAAGAACAATATAAAAAGAGCCAAGGATAAAGCTATTTTTTTAAACTGGCTTTTCTGGATATATTCGAAAATACGGAACAAGGCGTAAGCCGAGAAGACAAGTAAGAATGGCAGAACGGGTAATCGAAATCGGGAGTTTATAAAGAAAAGGATAACGGAGAGACTGTAGGAGAAGACAAAGCACAGCGGGAGGAAGAGTTTTTTCCAATTCTTAAGGCAGAGGGCCATCCCCAGAAGGCTTAAAGGCGAGATCAGCCAGAAACTCAGGGGAAGGATTCGGGTTAAGATGGAATACCTTCTGAAAAATGAAATATCCTGATTGTTGCTGGGCTCAAAGGAGTTCCAGAAAAAATACAGTTTCTTTATATAGAGCGACAGAAATTGTTCTGGGGAATGCAGGATAAAATCCAATCCCTTTTTGTAATAATAGTCCGAAACCTCAGAGGGTTTGGGGGTTTTGCCGACAGCTTTTTTTACTTCATACACTGCATCAGTATATTCCCAGTCGTCTCCGTAGGGGGGAAGAACGGCGCTTAAGCCGTTTGCTACGGGGTTATTTCCTATATAGAAGTTTATTCCTCCCTGGGAGGCGATAAGCACAAAATCCCTTCCCACCAGGTAGTTTCTCATGGTAATCGGGAATATAAGAAGGAAAAGACCTAACAG
The DNA here is from genome assembly GCA_029858245.1 of Candidatus Zixiibacteriota bacterium. Classification (GTDB taxonomy): domain Bacteria; phylum Zixibacteria; class MSB-5A5; order MSB-5A5; family RBG-16-43-9; genus JAOUFL01. Next base: position 1,185 of record JAOUFL010000166.1, on the reverse strand, counting down.
GAATAAAAGGGCAAAGGATAGTTTTTTCTTTAAATCAAGCTTCAGGAACAGGAATATCCAGAGAAGGATAAAGGGTATGAAAATCAGTATGTTCGGCCGGGTAATAGCAAATAAACCTGCGCTTACGCCCGCCCAGATAAAATATGATTTTCCGGGATTTTCAGCTGCTTTACTTAAGAATATGATCAGTAAAAGGCTGAAGGGAATTAAAAAAGAATCCAGAAGAAGCTCTCCTTCGAAATAAAAGAATATCCAGTATATGGAGGCAAAAACAGTGGAAAGGTATGCAACTTTTTTGCTGAAAAATCTTTTGGCAAACAGATAGACTAATATCACGGAAAAAGAGCCAATGAGGTGCTGGATCAGCCGGGGTATAAAATAGTTATGTCCGAAAATTTTATATATAATACCTAAAAAGTAAGGATAAAAAGGTGCCCTGAAGAAAACCTGGTCTCCAATCCAGTTTCCACGGGCTATGGACTGTGCCCAGAGGTCGTGATAGAGAGGGTCCATGTAAGGTGAGTCAAAAAAGGGATTCGATTTAATCTGTAAGAGGTAGATTAAGCGCAGGATGAAGCTGAAAGCAAATATGCCCAGAAGGAAGTATAACTCTTTTTTATCTTTAAACGGTTTTAATTGCATGGTGAAAAATATATCCTGTTAGTTTTGCTTTGTCAATAAATAAGGGGTAGGGTGCATTGGCTATAATTATAGAAATGTAGGGGCAAAACACCTTTCTGCCCTGATCTGCCCCACCTTGGGGGCAAGGTGGGGCTACCGTTAAAAACTCCCCTCCCTTGATGGGAGGGGATAAAGGGGAGGGTGAATTGATTATAAATATAAAAACGTAGGGACAGGACATAGTCCTGTCCTAATCTTTTCTGTGATTGTTAAATTCCTAGAGACGCATGGCAATGTGTCTCTACAATTATTTCACTCCCCCAACTGGTGACCATTTGGTTAAGATTATTCCGTCTTTTGTAGAACCTAATACGTAAACGTTTCCCTCGTCATCGACTGTTAAAGGTTTGTTCAGATTATCCTGGGCGTAGTCCTCTAATTTCCAGCCGAAATTGGAGATTGCCTCTCCATCCGGGGTTTGTTTTCTTACGGAGTATATGCCTGTTTCCGTATCGTAATGAGTCATGTAGGCATTGCCTGAGCCATCCACGTCCAGAAAGGAAT
>JAOUFL010000011.1 GCA_029858245.1 Candidatus Zixiibacteriota bacterium | reverse complement strand
CCGGAAAGATTACAGACCGGGCAGAATAGCTCTTGATAAATTAGGGATCAGAAGCCCCCTGCTGGAATCAGGGCTTACTAAAGAGGAGATACGAACTCTTTCCAAAAAGCTCAAACTTCCTACCTGGAACAAACCAGCTTTTGCCTGTTTGTCCTCCAGGATTCCTTACGGCGAGAAGATTACTCCTGAAAAGCTGAAAAGAATAGAAAGAGCAGAGAATTTCTTACATAACGCAGGTTTTACCCAGTTAAGGGTCAGGGATCACAAGGGGATTGCCCGAATCGAATTAGAATCAAAAGAGCTTAAAAGAATGCTTTTGAATGAAAAGTTAAGAAAAAAGATAGCTGATAAACTAAAAGGTTTAAGATTTAACTATGTAACCTTAGACCTTTTAGGGTATCGAACAGGCAGTTTAAATGAGGTTTTAGAAAGGAAATAATTTTGGAAGAAAAAGATAAAAAAGTAGCTTTAAAGATATTCTATGATGGCAAATGGAAAGAGGTTACCTTTGAGGAGCTATGTTTATCCAATAATCTGGCTCAAGAAGCCCTGGTAACTCTTTTGGTTAAAAAGAAAATGATCGAGCCCAAGGAGCTTCTTCAGCAGATGGAGGAGATCAGAAAGAACAGGTACAGAACCTCAGAGGGAGGAAAAGAATAAATGGTAGAAGAAAGCTTGACCTGGACCAGTCATCCGCTGAAGAAAAATAAAAGAAGCACAATTTTAGTTATCCTTTTCATTACCCTTGCACCGGCGGTTGTATTCTTTTCCACTAACAGCCTTTTTTTCCTTTTGCTTTCTTTAGTTATCCTGCTGGGCTCACTTGCCTCCTTTTTTCTACCTACGACTTATGAGCTATCCCGGGATAAGATAAAAGTTAAATTCCTGATAAACACAAGGGAGATGGAATGGGGCAAATACCGCAGTTTCTATGTGGATAAAAACGGAGTCCTTCTCTCCCCTTTTGAAAAACCATCCCGTTTAGAGAATTTCAGGGGAATATACGTAAGGTTTGAGCAGAATAAAGAGGAAGTTGTTAATTATATCAAATCGAGGATAAAAAGTTAAATGCCTTTCAGACAGATCTTTTCTTCGCATCCAAAGATAGCGAAAGAAGAAGAAAAAGGACTTACCCCTGCACAGCAGGAGATACTGGACAGGATTGCCAAAAAAGTGGTTCTGTGGAAGATGTCTACGCCGGCTATTTTATTTCTGGAATCGGTTAAACCTTTAAATTACATCGGCTCTCAGATGCTGGTCTTTTTCGAACCCTTTGTGCAGACTATTTTCTCCTGGAAAGACTACGATGAGTTCAGGAAGATGATGGAGGAAAGGGGTAATATGGAAAAGCTTTTGCAGACCATAGAGAAATTCGACGTTGAGGCTTTAGCTAAAGAGAAAGAGGACAAAAAGAGAAGAAAAGAGGAAAGGAAAACCAAAGGCAGAAGGAATTTGTGGCAGGTAATTACGGGAAAGGAATAGTAGCTTTGGGTTTTATGCCCGACGAGTAGGTCAAGCATGGCGTAACCTGCTTGACAATAAATGTCTAGCAATCTTTCTGGATATGCTCGACCTGCGAAAATTTTGGAGTGCGAACCTTTAGGTTTGCCAATAATAAACGTAAAGCTGAAGCTTTACACTCCAGTAAAGTCATAAAGGAGTTCTATGAAAGATTTAAAACCGGAAGATATCAATATCATCGTAGCCACGGACTGTGGAAGCACTACCACCAAGGCAATCCTGATTGAGAAGAAGGGGGATGAATATCGTCTGATTGTTCGAGGAGAAGCCCCCACCACAGTTGAGGCACCCTTTGAAGATGTGACCATGGGGGTCTTGAATGCGGTGGCAGAGGTGGAGGAGCTTTCCGGCAGGAAAATACTGGATGAAAAAGGGAAGATAATCACTCCCTCTAACGGAAATGTGGGCACTGATATTTACGTTTCCACTTCCAGCGCTGGTGGAGGCTTACAGATGATGGTAGCAGGGGTGGTTAGGAGTATGACCGCGGAAAGTGCTGAAAGAGCAGCCTTGGGTGCAGGTGCAATTGTGATGGACGTGATTGCCTCCAATGACAAAAGGCTTCCACACCAGCAGATCCAGAGAATAAGACAGCTAAGGCCAGACATGATTTTACTTTCAGGCGGAATCGATGGAGGAACCACTACTCACGTGGTGGAATTAGCTGAGCTACTCTCTGCGGCAGATCCCAAGCCCAGGTTAGGCATAGGTTACCAGCTGCCGGTTATATATGCCGGAAACATCAATGCCCGAGAGGCAATCAAAAACACTCTCTTGAATAAAGTAGATTTGACTGTGGTGGAGAATTTGCGACCGGTTCTGGAAAGAGAAAATCTCTTACCTGCCAGGGAGAAGATTCATGATCTCTTTATGGAACATGTAATGGCTCAGGCACCCGGATACAAAAAACTTATGACCTGGACGGATGCACCCATTATGCCTACCCCGGGTGCAGTTGGATTGATTATGAAAAAGATCGCGGACGAAGAAGGGATTCAAGTTGTAGGAGTGGATATAGGAGGTGCCACCACAGATATTTTCTCTGTATTTCAGGGGATTTTCAACCGAACAGTTAGTGCAAATTTAGGGATGAGCTATTCTGTATCCAACGTCTTTGCTGAGGCTGGACTGGATAATGTGATGAGATGGGTTCCCTTCCATCTGGATGAAAGGGACCTGAGGAACCGGGTCAAAAACAAGATGATCAGACCTACCACCATTCCGCAGTCGATGGAGGAGCTGATCTTTGAGCAGGCAATTGCCAAAGAGGCTTTGAGGCTTGCTTTTATCCAGCATAAATCTTTTGCTACCGTTTTAAAAGGAGTACAACAGCAGAGAACCATAGCGGATGCTTTTGACCAGACCATTGGCGGACAGACCCTGGTGAATATGATGACCCTGGATATGCTCATAGGCTCAGGAGGTGTGCTCTCTCATGCTCCCAGAAGGCATCAGGCTGCTTTGATGTTGATTGATGGATTCATGCCTGAGGCAATAACCCGATTAGCCGTTGACAGTATATTTATGATGCCCCAGCTTGGGGTCTTATCCACCGTTCATACCAAAGCAGCTGTCGAGGTTTTCAATAAAGACTGTTTAATTCATTTAGGAACCTGTATTGCTCCCGCAGGAGAGCTTAAGGACGAAAGGGATATCTTGAAATATAAGTTTGAGATGCCTGATGGCGAAACCATTGAGGGAACCTTGAAATATGGTGAGATGAAAAAATTCCCCTTGGGGCTGGATGAAAAAGGAGATCCTTTAAAAGCCAAAGCTATTCTGGAGCCACTCAGGGGATTTGACCTGGGCGAAGGCAAAGGCGGAAAAGTCGAAAAGGAAATCTATGGTGGAGTTACTGGCATAATCTTAGATGGCAGGGGGAGACCTTTTAACCTGCCAACAGATGATAAAATCAGAGTGCAGAAATTAAAAGAGTGGATGATTACCCTGGATATCTATCCTAATGAAGCATTGGAGAGGTTGTAAATTTTAGAATTTTAGAATTTTTCTCTTGACATCTGCACGTATGTGCACTATTTTGTAGGAGTAAGATTTATTGAGCAGCTATTTTGATAAGTACCACATTTTTAGGGATCCAATTCATGGATATATAAAAGTTTATGATATTGAAAGGGATATAATAAATACCTCTGCCTTTCAAAGATTAAGAAGGATTAAACAACTTGGACCAACAAATCTTATATATCATGGTGCTGACCATACGAGATTTGCTCACTCTTTAGGGGTGATGGAATTGGTTTCTAGAGTCTATGATATACTAATTTTAAAAGATAAACAAGAGAAACTTCTTAATTGGGATGAAAAAGAGATACAGAAAAATAAAATATTGCTTAGACTTGTTGCATTATTACACGATATAGGACATCCGCCATTATCACATGTGGGTGAAGGAGTGCTTTTTTCAGAGGAAGGAGGTAAGAAATTAACCCATAAAGATTTCTCTAAAAAAATAATCTTGGAGGACAAGGCAATCAAGGAAAGCATAGATAATTTGAATAGTGAATATGAAATAACTGCAGAGAAAATTGGAAAGTTTATTACTAAAGAAGAACCAAATCCAATCTTACAACCAATTATTGATGGCCCCCTTGATGTTGATAGAATGGACTACTTATGGAGAGATTCATTTTACACAGGAGTCTATTATGGTAGATTTGATTTAGATAGATTGGTGAACACTCTAACAATGGTTCGTGATAAATTTTATGAATCTCCGACTTTAGGCATAGATGAGGGTGGAGTCTATACGGCAGAAGCACTTATTTTAGCAAGATATTATATGTTTTTACAAGTTTATTTTCACCCGGTTAGACGTGCTTACGATTTACATTTCACTGAATTCATAAAGAAGACTTTGCTAAAAAACTATGGTGAAAAATACCCATTTGATGTTAAGGAATACCTAGAACATGACGATGCCTCAGTTTTTAACAGGGTTAAGGAGGAGATTTCAAATAATGGAGAATATAAAGAGCTAGCTAATATTCTAATGTATCGACAACATCATGAATGTGTAAAGGGGACCCTAGACTATACAAGTATTAAAGAAAAAGAAATATTTGAAAAAAATATAGAAGAGATTAGAAAAAAATTTGGTGCAAATTTCTTAACCGACAATGCTCAAGATGCCCCTAATAAATTTAAGAAAGAAAGATTTTATGTAAAGCTAAGATCACCAAAATCTAGCGATATTAAAGATAAGTATAAAGATATAGAAAGAGTCTCTAACATCATTAAATCATTAGATGAAGGAATTAATAAAAATAGATTATACGCACCAAAAAATGATAAATTGGAAGAAGTTAAAAGATATATAGATGCAATGGAGTGGGAGACATAACCTTAAAGGAGGAATTATGAATCAAACCTATGAAAAGGTCCTTTTTGGGTTTATTGCACACATTTTAAAGCGAATAGAAGATATAAAATCTTATTTCGGCTACATTGTAGCTCAGAAAATTATCTACTTTTTGCAAGAGGCATACGGTGTAAAACTGCCATATAACTTCTACTTTTACCATTTTGGTCCATATGATGATTCATTGGACACTCACCTCCGGATAATGAAGAATTATGGTTTAATAGATATCGGTGTTGATCCTAAAGGTATGGGTTATGATATAGAAGTAAAAAAAGATGCAGAAAATTATATCGAATATGCCAAGAAATTTATAGAAGAAAATAAAGATGAAGTTGAATCCGTTCTAAAGCATTTTGGCAATTATGAACCCAAAGACTTAGAATTGGCTGCTACAATCCACTTTGTTTTTAAGAATAATAAACAACATTATAGAGGTGCTGATTTAGAAAAAGTAATAATTGAAAAGGTTCAAAATCTTAAGCCAAAATTTTCTAAGACAGAGATTGAAAAAGAGTATGATCATTTAGCAAAAATTAATTTGCTGAATTAATTGAGTGGAGATTTTTTAAAGGAGTTTTTATGACTCATGCATATACTCCGGGTTTAAAGGTAACTGATAAGATGCTGATTACCAAGAAAAGGATCTTACCTCTAAAAGGAGAGGTTCTGGTTAAGGTTGGAGATAAGGTAACCCCGGATACTGTGGTTGCCAGAACCAATCTGCCGGGAAATGTGGAGCCGGTAAATGTGGCGAATATTTTAGCGCTTCCGCCTGAGGACGTTCCTGAGCATATGTTGAAAAAAGAAGGAGACAGGGTCAAGGAAAATGAAGTTGTAGCAAAAAGCAGATCCTTTTTTGGGCTTTTTTCCTCAGAATGTAAATCTAAATCTGAGGGAACCATAGAAAGCATTTCCTCAATCACCGGACAGGTTTTAATCCGAGGAAATCCCATACCAGTAGAGGTGAAAGCCTACCTGCAGGGAGAGGTGATGGAAGTTTTTCCCAAAGAAGGAGTTTCCGTAAGCACCTGGGGCTCCTTCATCCAGGGAATATTTGGAATAGGGGGAGAAACTCATGGAGAGGTAAAAATTATCACCAAAGATAACATTGAAGTTTTAACTGACAATCACATAGACAAAGAATGTGAGGGGAAAGTGATTGTAGGGGGTAGCCTGGTCACCAGCCCCGCCATCAAGAAAGCCATTTCAGTTGGAGCCAAGGGGATTGTTGTAGGCGGATTCGATGATAAGGATTTGAGGGAATTCCTGGGATATGATTTGGGAGTAGCTATAACCGGCTCTGAAGAATTAGGCATAACCCTTGTGGTAACAGAAGGATTCGGGCAGATAAATATGGCAGAGAGAACTTTTAATTTGCTTAAGTCCAAGCAGGGAAAAATGGCCTGTATAAATGGAGCTACTCAGATAAGAGCAGGTGTTATAAGACCTGAGGTGGTCATACCTTTTGAGGGTGACATCCACAAAAAGATTGAGACTGCAGAGTCGGAGAATATCGGCTTGGAGACAGGAACTCCCATAAGGGTAATTAGAGAGCCATATTTTGGTAACCTTGGGAAAGTGGTTAATCTTCCTCCAGCTTTACAGAAACTTGAATCCGAATCCTCTGCCCGTGTTTTGGAAGTTGAATTTGCGGATAAAACCAGAGCCATAATCCCCAGGGCTAATGTGGAGATGTTAGAAGGGTAAAGAGAAGTAAGGTTTAAACGCTCATTTGTTCAATAATCCGCTTTAGGTGAAAAAGTAACGTTAAAGCTTTATACCCAGTATAAAAAAATGCTTGACATAAAAGATTTACCCGATAAATTAACAGACAGTATAGAGCTTTGACTTTGGAGGATGATTCTGAAAAGGGTATTGTTTAGACCGAAAGGGAAAATTTTTAAGATTTGGGCAATTCATATATAACCGCTAATCTATATTTATTAAATTGGCGGTTTTTTATTTTATATATTAAGGGAAACTTCGTGAGACCGAGGATATCGACTCAGACATCAAATAAAACCTACGCTTTAATCTTATCCATTTTAATTCTTAGCTTTTTGTTAATCCCAATCCCGGTTTTAGCCCAACAAGATACTCTCCCTCCCTCCCCACCCACAGAGGTAAAAGCAGAAGATACTCCCAATGATGCTGGTGGCAGTATCACCATTATTTGGAAGAAATCTGCTGATGATATTGGGGTGGTCAGGGATGATAATAAGGTGAAGGGATATGAGATCTTGAGGTCTACCCGCACAGATGGGGAATATGAGTTGTTGGGTAAAACCACTGCCGGCGCTGAAAGTTATTTTGATAGCCACGCACGGAACAACATTGATTATTTCTATAAAATAAGGGCTTTAGGGTTGGTTTCTCTTTCTGAATCTTTGCCCAGCCAGCCAGTCAAAGCCAAAGCCCAATGGGTGGACTGGAGCAGAAAATATACTTTCCTCCTGGCTTTGATTTTAGCGTTGTCAATTGTTTATTTTATCAATCAATCCAAGACGGGCAAAGAGCTTTTCATCCGGAAGATCGCTGGTCTCGAAGCAGTTACAGATGCGGTTGGACGGGCAACCGAGATGGGCAGAAAGATCTTCTATATCCCGGGAATATCGGATATGGATAATATGCAGACCATTGCCGGTGTAACCATCTTAGGACAGGTAGCCAAAATCACCGCAGAGTATGAAGCTAAACTGGAAGTTCCCACCTCTCGCTCACTGGTTATGGTCTCCTGCAGGGAAACCATAAAAGAGGCTTACTCCAATGCCGGCCGACCTGATTTATTTAACGAGAATATGGTCTATTACCTGACAGATGACCAGTTTGGCTACACCGCAGCAGTGGATGGACTTTTCGTCCGGGAAAAACCAGCCGCCATTTTTTTCCAGGGTCAATTCTATGCCGAATCATTGATTCTGGCAGAAACCGGCAATTACGTGGGTGCCATTCAGATTGCAGGAACCGGGCAACCAGCTCAACTTCCCTTTTTTGTGGCAGCTTGCGATTATACCTTAATCGGGGAGGAGCTTTTCGCAGCTTCAGCCTATCTTTCACGGGACCCAAAGCTCCTGGGAAGCCTGAAAGGACAGGATGTAGGAAAGTTTATCTTCCTGTTCTTCATTTTGGTTGGCTCGATTTTGTTGGCATTTGGTGTTTATGATTTGAGAGTTTTCCTACGTTAGTTGATTATGAGGAAAAGGCTTTATGCGTAGAGAGGTCCCCTTAGCTATAACCGCAATAGTCGGATTTACCCTGATAGTTGTCTATTTCATCCCGCATCCGCCTTTCAATCATTTCAGAAATTTCTTTGAGGACCTCTTCTTTATCGTGGCTGCCTTCGCCATCTGGCTGGGCTGTTTGAATCTTCTAAAAGTAAATGCAGACAGGTTCTATTTTAAAAGAAAAGGCTGGCCCTTTGCTATCGTGGTCTGGTTTGGGTTCTTCCTTATGGTTATAGTCGGTTTCTGGGATGGAAGAGGGTTTATGAATCCGGGCACCACTTTCTACTATCTGTATGACATACTCTATTACCCGCTGAATGCCACTATGTTTTCCATTTTAGCTTTTTTTGTGGCATCAGCTTCCTACCGGGCTTTTAGAGCCAGGAACAAAGAAGCAACTATGCTTCTGGTTGCCGCTATGGTGGTGATGTTAGGTCGTGTTCCTTTTGGATATTATCTTTCCTCCTGGCTGCCGGAAGGATGGAGGCTGGGAAATATCACCGACTGGGTAATGGATTTTCCTCAAACTGCCGGACAGAGGGCTATAATGATAGGAATAGCCTTAGGGATTGTCTCCTCCTCTCTGCGGGTTTTATTAGGGTTGGAGAGGACCTTTGCCAGCGGAGAATAAATTTTAGGATTTTTGGAGAAACAGATGAGTTTTCTGGAGAAGCTTTTAGCTATTGACCGCAGGATAATTTTCCTGTTCATTGCTATTGCGGCAGCCCTGCCTTTATTCTTTACAGTCAAGCTACATATTGAGGTTACCCCCATTGTCAATAATGTGTACAACGCTTTGGAAGCTTTACCTCCTGGCTCCAAGGTTCTACTCTCAATGGATTATGACCCTGGCTCTATGCCGGAGTTACAGCCCATGGCTGAATCATTCCTGCGCTATTGCTTCTTAAGGGATTTGAAGGTAATCATTATCGGACTTTGGCCCAATGGGCCAATTCAGGCTAACATAGCCTTAGAGGAGGTTTTTAAAGATGAGGAGGTAAAGAATAGAAATCCTCAATATGGAATCGATTATGTGAACCTGGGCTATACTGTCGGAAATGAGGTGGTGGTGGAGAGGATGGGAAGCGATATCCCTGCTACTTTTCCCAAGGATTATACGGGGAATAAAACTGAGGATCTTCCCCTGATGAAAGGGGTAAAGAATTACAATAATATAGATTTTGTATATAACCTCTCAGCCGGATATCCCGGAACCTACGAATGGGTAATCTTTGCAGTTGACCCCTACAAGATAAAGTTAGCTGCCGGAAACACTGCAGTTCAGGCGCCTCTGGTCTATCCTTATGTGCAGAGTGGTCAGCTCATAGGAGTACTGGGAGGTATGAAAGGTGGGGCAGAATTTGAGATAGCCACAGGAAAACCGGCTAAGGCTGTAAAGTATATGTTCTCACAATCGGTTACCCATGCGGTTATCTGCTTTTTTATACTGATCGGGAATTTTGCTTATTTTGCTACCAGAAAAAAGAAGGGGTCATAAGCGGAGGAGAGATGGTAGAAACAATCGGAATCTGGATAGCGGCGATACTTACTTTAGGGATTTTCAGCTTTTTATACAAGGATAACCCTTTTTATAAATTTTGTGAGTCTTTATTTGTGGGGGTCTCTGCTGGATACTGGTTTGCAACGACCTTCTGGCAGGTTATGATGCCCAAGCTGGTGGATAATCTGGCAGCCGGGAGATGGATTTATATCATTGGAGGAATTTTCGGAATTTTAATGCTCCTACGTCTTTTCCCCAAGATAGGGTGGATTTCCAGATGGTCTTTAGCTTTAGTGGTAGGAACTACCGCCGGCTTATATTTCACCCGCTATCTGGTAAGCAATGGAATGGTCCAAACAGAAAATACCATTATGCCCATCTTTGTTACAGGCAATCTACCTCAAACCATTGGTAATTTAGTAATCGTAGTAGGCACCTTCTGCGGTTTGGTTTATTTCTTCTTCTCCAAAGAGCATAAGGGAACTTTTGGAGGTTTTGCTAAAGTAGGAATCTGGTTTATAATGGTTTCCTTTGGTGCCTCCTTTGGTTATACAGTTATGTCCAGGATGTCCCTCCTCCTGGGAAGACTGGATTATCTTTTCGGAACCTGGTTAGGTTTGATAAAATGAGAAAACTATAGCTTCGAGGTGTAGATGAGAAAAATTACAATTAGTCTCTTGACAATTTTCCTCTTAACTTTATTTGTAAATATCTCCTTCTCCCAGGAAGAACCGCTTCCCCCATCAGAGGTGAAAGCCTCTGATACCCCTAATGATAATGGTCACTCCATTACCGTTACCTGGAAGCTTTCTCCAGATGATGGTGCAGGAAAAAAAAATGTAGTAGCATATGAGATTCTAAGATCGGATAACCCTGAAGGAGAATTTGAGATAAGAGGGGTGGCACCGGCTGGAGAGAGCCGTTTTGACGATAAGGGGGCAAAGGAAAAAACTGATAAAAACTATTTACCCGGCCATAAGAATTTTTATTATAAAGTAAGAGCTAAAGCCGATAAAACCTTTGCTGAATCTGAAGTTTCCAATCCTGCTTTTGCTTATGGTCAGTGGTATCATACAGGCAAAACCACAGTTTTAATCGGGGTAATCCTCTTTTCTGCTTTTGCCCTTTACTTCATCAACTTAGCCCGAAAGGGCAAGAAATTATTCGTTCGTCCTTTAGCCGGGATCGAAGCTGTGGATGAGGCTATTGGAAGGGCGACCGAAATGGGTAAGCCCATACTTTATATTATCGGGTTGGGCAGTGCGGATATGATAGCCACGATCGCCTCTTTCACTATATTAAGCCGCGTAGCAAAGAAAACCGCAGAATATCAAACTCCCATCTTAATCCCCTGTTACGATTCTGTGGTTATGGCAGTTGCACAGGAAACAGTCAGGGCAGCCTATCTCGAGGCAGGACGACCGGATTCTTACAAGGAAGAGAATATATTTTTTGTTACCTCAATGCAGTTTGCTTATGTGGCAGGAGTTAATGGTATAATGTTAAGGGAAAGACCAGCTACTAACTTCTATCTGGGAAAATTCTATGCTGAATCTTTGATTTTAGCGGAAACCGGCTCTGTAGCAGGTTCAATTCAGATCTCCGGAACAGACGAGATAGCTCAGATACCCTTTTTCATTGCAGCAACTGATTATACTCTAATTGGTGAAGAGCTTTACGCCGCTTCTGCTTATCTGGGAAAAGAACCCGTGCTTTTAGGAACCCTTAAAGCCCAGGACTGGGGAAAAGCCTTAGTCATAATCTCTTTGATCCTGGGAGCATTAGCAGCAAGTTTTAATTTTCAGTTCTTTTTAAACCTCTTTCGAGTACAACTCTAAAAGGAGAAGAAGATGCGTAAAACTTTACCTTTTGCTATTGTTACCGGTGTAGGGTTTTTCATGCTGGTCCAGTATTTTGTACCCAGGGAAGAGTTTGAGATAATTTATGAATGGTCATTAGATTGGATTATAGTGATTGGTTGTTTCGCTATGCTTTTAGGATTGTGGAGTTTAACCATGGCAAGTATTCACAAGGTGCAGAGAAAAACACCTGGCTGGGGATATAGCGTAATCGCCTTAATCGGTTTAATCTTTATGCTTATCGTAGGGTTGTATCCAGGTCAGGCAAGTCTGGTTAAGGGAAGTATCTTTATGCTTTTTTTCGAATATATTTATATCCCGATCCAGGCAACGATGTTCTCTCTTTTAGCATTCTACATTGCCTCAGCAGCCTACAGGGCTTTCAGGGCACGCACGATATTGGCCACCATACTTCTGGTTTCCGCTTTGATAATTATGCTCAGATTAGTTCCCTTGGGTCCACTCTCTTCTGTAAATCAGTGGTTAGCCAATTTCATTCTCACTGTTCCCAATATGGCAGCCAAAAGGGCTTTCTGGATAGGGGTCGGATTGGGAGCTACTGCTACAGCCCTAAAAATAATGCTGGGGATTGAAAGAACCTATATGGGAAGAGATTAAGGAGAATATATGAGCTTCTATGAACAAATGATGAACCTGGATAGGCGCTGGGTTTATCTTATTATCGGAATAGTCGTGGTGATAACTGCCATTGTTCCCTTTGATGTTCCACTCTACGTTACCCCGGAAGTGCAAAGCGTATATGATTTCGTGGAGAGCCTGAATTCCGGGGATATTTTAATGATTGGAGTTGATTATGCACCAGAAGCTATGGCTGAACTCCATCCTATGATGTATGCCATAACTCGCCAGGCATTTAAAAGAGATGTCAAACTTCTTTTGTGCTGTCTTCATCAGAACGGTCCCGGTATGGTTGAACAGGTAATCTCTCAGGTTTCCAAAGAGTATAACAAAGTAAACGGTATGGATTATGTTTATCTGGGTTATAAGCCCTACCCTGCTATCACCATCTTAGCTATGGGACAGAACTTCAGAATTCCTTTTCCGGAAGACTACTATGGCACACCCTTAGATTCCTTAACTATGATGAGAAGCATAACTAATTATGACAATGTGAGAGCTATTCTCAATATCTCTGCTGGCTCTTCTACCGAATATTGGATTAACTATGCTAATGGACGCTATAATGCTCTTTTAGCCATAGGTGTGACCGGGGTTATGACCTCAGATTATTACCCCTTCCTCCAATCCAGGCAGATATTCGGTTTGATAGGCGGAATGAAAGGTGCTGCTGAATATGAGTACCTGGCGGAGAAAGATGGCTACATTTCCAAGAAAAAAGATCAGTTATCTGCTTATAAGAGCATGCCTATACAGACCACCACCCATGTGGTGGTTATACTGTTTATTGTCATAGGTAACATAGGTTATTTTATGTCAAAAAAGAAAAATTCTTGAACTTGCGTTTTTAGGAAGGAAAAACTATGGGAACAGAAGAGATAATCTGGAATGCAATAGCAGTATTTTTAACCATTTGTATCTTTACCTTTCTTTACAAGGATAACCCCTTTTATAAGTTCGCCGAACATCTGGTTGTAGGAGTTTCTGCTGGATATTTTGCGGTGATATTATATTACAATGGGTTTGTGCCAAAGCTGATTGTGCCTCTGAGACACGGAGAATGGATTTATATAATTCCAGCTATCCTGGGATTGATGATCTGGGCCCGCTTTTCCAGGAAATGGTCCTGGATCTCACGTTTCTCCTTAGCTTTTTATATTGGTAGCGGCACCGGATTTGCCATAGCACTTTATATGCAGAATTATGTTATCCGTCAGTTAAGCTCCACTATGCTTCCTGTAGGATTCACTTCCTGGCAGCTTTTCTCCAATATACTTATAATAATCGGAGTACTTTCAGCTCTGATCTACTTCTTCTTCTCCAAAGAACATACGGGTCTTTTTGGGAGAACAGCTAAGGTAGGCATATGGACTTTGATGATCGGGTTTGGTGCTGGCTTTGGCTTGACTGTTATGGGAAGGGTCTCCCTTCTGGCTGAGAGAGTAATATTCTTAAGGGAATATTTATTGGAATTGAAATATTACCTCTACCTCTTGTTTAAGCATGGTCTTTCCTTATGAAAAAATTTCCCTGCCCTGTAAAAGCTTTAGGGCTCGTAAAGAGAAAAACCCATTTATTTACCCCGCTGTTCTTTCTTACCTTACTCTTGGTTTCCAAAGCTATAGCATCTGAATCACCTGCTGAAATCTCTTCCTCCACTCAGTGGTTCAATCCCCTGAGGATAAACGTATTTATCATTTTGATTCTTTTCTTTACTTTCGTTCTATATTTCATCCAGAGAGCAAAAAAGGGAGCAAGTCTTTTTGTGCGCAGGATTGCCGGCCTGGATGCAATTGAGGAGGCTGTGGGCAGGGCAACAGAGATGGGAAAGCCTATCCTTTACATCTCCGGGATCGAGGATATGGATAATCTGCAGACTGTTGCCAGTATGATTATCCTGGGAAACGTGGCGGAGATGGTTGCTGCTTATGATGTTCCTCTCCTTGTTCCGGTCTGTCTTCCCTTTGTGGTAACAGTGGCTGAGGAATCTGTAAAACAGGGTTATGCAAAAGCGGGACGCCCTGAGGCTTATAATCGCAACAATGTCAGGTACCTGACCAGTGAGCAGTTTGCTTATGCGGCTGGTGTAAACGGAATAATGCTTAGGGAAAAACCTGCGGCTAATTTTATGTTTGGCTCTTTTTATGCTGAATCCTTACTTATGGCTGAGACCGGCCTTTCAACCGGAGCCATTCAGGTAGCAGGAACTGCTAATATTCACCAGCTACCCTTTTTTGTGGTAGCCTGTGACTATACTTTGATCGGAGAGGAGCTTTTTGCTGCCTCAGCCTATTTATCCCGTGAGCCAAAGCTCTTGGGTAGTTTAAAAGCCTCGGATTTAGCCAAATTTTTGACAATGATAATCCTGCTTGTAGGAGTGATTCTTGAAACTTTAGGAGTTACTAAGCTTACAAGCTGGTTTTTTGTGCAGTGATAAAAAAAATGTAGCGGAGGTCTTTAGACCTCCAGATGGTTAGACGTGAGATGTTAGATGTAAGACGATAAAAAAATGGAGTGTAAACCTTTAGGTTTATTGAGCAAAAATGTAGTTGATAAATCCCTTACGACCCGTAGGGCGGAAACCTTCAGGTTTCCATAATGTCAGTTAACATTGTTTGATTATTAAGTGAAAATTGAAGTGGTGAAAAAATGACCCAGTGGAAAGATTATTTAAAACCTGCTGATTGGGAAATCGTAACCCGTGCCCCTGGTAGTTTCTTCTTGGCAGGAGAACATGCTGTCATGTTTGGACACCCTGCAGTGTGTCAGTCCTTACCAAAGTACTTTTACGTGGGTGTGCGAAGACGTCTTCATGATGAAAAAGTAAATGTTGACATTGATAATATTTATTTTGTCGATGTGCTCGATCCCAAACAAAAAAGGAGAGAGTTTGTTTTTCCATCAATAATAGTTTCATGTCAGCTTGAACATTTACTTACTGCGTGTGGATGGAAAGGTGTCGATATAGGTTTATACAGTGAACTTCCTAGTATGTGTGGATTAGGTAGCAGTGGAGCTTTGGCTGCTTCCCTTTCCTTGGCTCTAAACTATCAATTTGAAAACAACTTTTCCAGAAAAGAGCTAGATAGTTTCCTAGAGAAGCTTTCAAAACCAACTCGGACGATAGAAGGAATCATTAAAGACCCTATTTTTTCAAAATGTCTTTTTCCATTAGCTTGGGGCATAGATTCACTGTTTCACAATCATCAAAGTTCAGGAGCTAACGCATTTTTTTCTCTAATAGGTGCCCCAGATGGACTCCCTTCCTATTATCTTCAGACTATCCCGAGAAAAGGAGACCTTGATGATCCACCAAAATCCAATTTTAATCCAAGCAGGATCTTTTCTAAGAATATGCTCTGTTCTGATTTTAAAAAATCTCCCAAACCCACTTTAAGTTGTCCCAAAGAAAATATTTGTCCAGATTTTTATAAAATTTATTCATATTATACTAACTTTCCATACGAGGCTAAGAGTCTGGCAGAAGATTATCCAAACGCCGGTTGTGACTTATTTGATTTTAGTTGTGCCTTAGTTTACAGTGGCAAACTCAAAACTACGGAGGCAGCAATCAGAGGAGTTAAGGCACGAATGGAAAATTTTGGAAACTACTTAAAAAAAGTAAATCTCTTAAATTTAACACCAGATATGTCCCATGATATATTTATGACTTATCTTGGATCAATTTCTGAGGAACTTTGGGCTGCTTTAGGCTCATACTTTTCAGCTCGCGATGAATCAGCTTCAAATATTATTATAAATATTATTGGTTACTCCCAATCTGCACTGAGAAATCTACTTGGCCTATCAACCGAGTGGATTGATACTGTGGTTCAAAAGGCAAATCTTAATGGATTCGGTGCTAAACTTACGGGAGGAGGAACAGGAGGTGATGTTGTTGTTGTCTGTAAGAGTCGAGAATGGGATAAACTTTGCAATTATCTCAAAGAATTAGAGCAAACAAAGGACTCATTGTTTTCATCTCATTTTGAGGGACGCTGGTTCACCCGAAATTTAGCTTGTTCCCCAACAATTGAAAAAAGAGGAGCCTTTAGATTTTTACTTGCTTTGGATATTAAGAATAGTGGACTTATGCGAAAAAAAGAAGGTGACGAAAAATTCGATGTTTTTAGTAAAAAAGTCGAAGATTTAGCAGTTTCATACGGTGGTCAGGTACTCGCATATCACAAAACTGATGATCAAAGATTTGTTGCGTTCGAAAAGGAAGAACAATGTGAAAAATATAAAGCTAATCTGAATGATCTACTTAATAATGCCATTACTCAACAGTGTTACATAGATTTTTTGGAAACCCCATTTGATTGGAGCGAATTAAAAAATTTAGAACCATCAGCAGAACAAAGTAAATCGCTGTCAGACTTAGTTCACAAACTAAAAACTAGCAAAGACTACAAGGAGTTAAGATAGACAAAAGTGCAGCGGAAACCTTTAGGTTCCCTAAATGTTTTAAAAAAATGAGTAAAGAAAAATCTTTGCGAAATAAAATAATGAAAGTTCTTAAGGAACAAGGATTTAAAATCAATCCTCATCTCAGGCCAGCTGGATATAGCAAAACTACATATAAACGCATTCAAGCACCAGCTAAAGCTGAACAGATTTCTCTCCACAAAGACTTTCTTATTGAAGCTATTGACACAGCTAAATTATATTGTAAAAATGGCAAAGATGTAAATCCAAATAAAATTAATTTGGAATTAAGAAAAGTTTCCCCAAGTTCATTAGAAGAGACCTTATATAAATGGTGGAATTTTATCTGGTGGAGTATTCCTTATCAACGATCATATGGGAGACAGATGAGATTTCTACTGTGGGACACAACTCATGATTTACCCTTTGGTCTAATTTGTTTGCAAAGTCCTGTATTAAGGATGGCTGTACGTGATAATGCGATTGGAATACCAAAAAGTGAGTTAGATATTTGGATTAATAGATCAATGCACGCTCAGCGAGTTGGAGCCTTACCCCCTTATAATGAATTATTAGGTGGAAAGATGGTTGCTCTTTCCTTAACTTCTAATGAGATAAGAGAAGCTTATAGAAATAAATATAGAAGTTATATAACAATACTTGAAGGTAGAAAACTAAAACCAGACCTATTATTCATAACAACAACAAGTGCTTTTGGAAGAAGCAGTTTATACAATCGTTTAAAATACAAGGGCGAAGTTGTAGCTGAATGTTTAGGCTATACTCAAGGCTCAGGTTCGTTTCATATTCCAGAAGAGTTGTATGAAGAGATTCTGGAAATGTTATCTAGAAAAGGAATTGATGTCGCCAGAGGGTATGGACATGGTCCATCAAGAAAGCTCAAATTGATAAGTCTTGGGTTGACATATCTAAAGCTATCCGGATTTGAATATCATGGAATTAAACGAGAATTTTATTTATTTTCTCTTGTGAGGAATTTAAAAGAGGTTATTCAAAAAAGGAAGAAACCTGTTTACGTTGATCGGCCTTTTAATGAATTAGTTGATTATTGGAAAGAAAGATGGGCAATACCAAGGGCAGAAAGACTAACAGAATGGAAAGATTTCAGCAGCGAAGATTTTTTCAGAAATGTAGAAAGAACTTTGGAGAGACTATAAATGGAAATAAGTGGACAGACTCCTTTTGCTGAACTTCCTGAAGCGTTGGTCGAGGATATGCTTTCAAAAAGTGAGCAGGTTGGCGAAGAACTTTTTAATTCTTTTAGGGAGATTCAAGAAAATAGAGATAAAATAAGGAAACAACTACAAGATGAAAATATCCTAAAAAGGGATACTGACGTGGGTTATGCGGAAATACCAACTACCTGCGGTGTAGATGGTTCTTATGCGGTTGAGAGGCTTTTGGCTACTGATCTTGCAGCTTGTGCCTCTGTGGCGGTAGAGGGATTGACTCCTCCATCAGAGCAACGCCATTGGCCAAAACCGCATCATAATTCTTTTATTGAACCAGTAGAGCATAACCCTGATACCGGAACCGTTTTGAGAGGTCTAATGATGGAAATGGAGCTTGAACTTGCTGCAAGGGCACCCCACGATATAGTTTTCTTAGATGGTTCTCTTACAACTCCTCTTATTTACATGAATCAAGCTATAAACAAAGTATTAGAACCCAAGGAAACAAGTATTGGGAAGATTCTTCAGAAAAAATTTAAAGACTTCCTTGAATCGTATAAAATCATTTTAGAGTCCTCCAGAACCGATAAATTATGGGTAAGCATACCAAAATATACTACGAGAAGAGAATTGGGTGAGAAGCTTCAAGCGTACTTCCATCATGAGGATCGAGCAATTTTGACAATAGTTTTATCCGCGGGCGAATTTACAGAACCAATCCTATTAGAACAACCAAAACAACCTTGGCATCTAAAACTTCCTTCAGATGACAAAGAACTTCATAGATTAAACGATGAAGTGTTATCATGCATAAAGAGAATTTTTGTTTTATATTACAAGCCACACAATTGGACACCAGCTCTTAGAATTGAAATGGCTTCCTCTATTGCTACAAACAATTCTCGAATAGCATTATTACTTCACGGACTTGAATATCAATGTAGAACACCTGGTATTATGGAGCCATATCCTCTCTATATGGCAGACCGAATGGTAAAGCATCTTGGAGGAGCTATTCCTGCGTTTAGGCAGACAGCTACTAGACGAATGGCAGAGTTGCACCAAGGTGATATAGGAGAAATATTTTTCAGTATGCATGGCTATAGAACAGAAACTTAGGGGTAATATGAGTAACGAAAAAACAGAGATCGAAAAATTAATTGATAACACAGAAAAGATTGGAGCAATAGGTTCACCTTCTTCTACCACTGGACTTTCTTTGGATATTCTTGGAACCGCTGTGCTTAAGAAGCTGGTGGGTGAACTTGCTCTTTTTAGATTTTCGCAGGACGGTAAACCACATTATGCATTAGGACAGATAACTGAAGTTCAACTTAAGAATATTTGGCTTGAAGATCCAACCATGAGGTCTCTTGCTCGTCAAAGAGGTCAAGTTAACCCAGTAAGTGGACAACAGGATACCCATTTAGGAGATATGACTGTAAGCGCAGTTTTTTGTGATGATGGCAATAAATTTGAACCAAGTATTTTGGGGACTGTCCCGGCTACTGAGACATTTATCCATTTAACTACTGACCAAATATTAGATAAATTATTAGAAAAATATCGAGATGAGATATTTTATTTAGGTCATGTCTATGGTTCAACCCCAAAACTGCCTTTATGGTTTAAACATTTCGGAATAGGCGCGCATGGAGCTGGTGAGGCATATCATATTGGAATCTTTGGTAAAACCGGCTCCGGTAAATCTGTTCTGGCCAAGATGACTCTCTTATCCTATGCGAGATATCCTGAGATGGGGATATTCGTTATAGACCCTCAAGGCGAATTCTCAAAAGATGCCAGGGGTGAATTGAGAAAAGAAGGTTTTCCATTGAATTTAAAGCATGTTCTTTCTCAGTTAAACAAAGGAGTACAAATAAAAAGTGTTAAAGAATTGGTTTTGGATAGATGGGATCTTTTTAGTGAAATCATCTTTGAATCACCTTTCTTTGAACGCCTTTCTATTCCAAAAGGCGATAATAGAAGAATTGCTTCAGAAATTTTAGCAGAAAGATTAAAGAAGGCACTGATTACCTTAGAAAATCTATACGAACGTAAATCTTTTGATCGGGCATGGGAAATTCTTGGTGATGACAATGTCCAAATGCAATTTTATAGAACTCAGCAATCTCGCGACAGATTTAACGTAGTTTATCAAGAAGCAAATCAAGATGAGTTCTTTACGGACTACTGGGGTCCGATAACCGAATTATTCAGAAAAGATAGAAAAGATGCCATTAGTATTGATAGTCTTATAAGACAAACATTTGATCTTAATGGAACTCAACGTCCTATAGTGATTATAGATTTATCCAGAGAAATGGCAATAGGGCTTTTTTGGAATGACACCATTCAAGCATTGGTCATAAAAAGATTATTGGATGGTTTAAGTTATTCGGCTGAAAATGCTTTTCGGGAAAATAGATTTTTGAATACGCTAGTTATCTTAGATGAAGCTCATAGATTAGCTCCAAGAGAAAAAATTGAAAATGAAAAGCAGGAAAGTGTAAGACTTTCACTTTTGGATGCAGTAAGAACTACACGAAAGTACGGTCTTGGATGGATGTTCATTAGTCAAACACTCTCAAGTCTGCATAGAGAGATTATTGGACAACTAAGAATATTTTTCTTTGGCTTTGGCCTTGCTTTAGGAACTGAATTTATGTCACTAAAAGAACTCGTTGGAGGAGACCCTAATGCACTTAAGCTTTATCAATCATTTCGTGACCCTCATAGTGCTTTCGATATAGCATCAAGACAATATGCATTTATGACTATTGGTCCAGTATCACCATTATCTTTTGCAGGAACACCTTTATTTCTTACTGCATTTAATACACCGGAGGAGTTCCTTAAGCACAATAACCTTGGGAAACAAAAGGATAATAAATAAACTGGAAGGCTGAAGC
>JAOUFL010000165.1 GCA_029858245.1 Candidatus Zixiibacteriota bacterium | reverse complement strand
CTTTTTCTTTATCTTTATCTTTTTCTTTATCCTTTGCCATTATTAATTACCTTTAAATTAAAAAATAACCTGCTTAAAGAACCTCTCCACATTTTTTACAGATCCGAACCTTACTCGATCCCTCTCTGCCCCCACCTTTTAGTATTTTATAATTCACTTTAGTGGGAGAAGAACATTTTGGGCAGTAAATCATTATATTGGATAATGCGATTGAGCCTTCTTTTTCCAGTACTCCACCTTTAGGATTTTTAGAAGAGGGGCGGGTATGCCTTTTTATAAAATTCACACCTTCAACGATAACTCTTTTTTTATCCTCTAAAATCATAAGCACTTTTCCCATTTTGCCCCGGTCATCTCCGCTGATCACCAGCACTGTATCGCCTTTTTTAACTCGCATATTCCCACCAATCCTCAAAACTTTAAAAACTACAAGACCTCAGGTGCCAGAGAGACGATCTTCATAAACGCTTTCTCTCGCAGTTCTCTGGCTACCGGTCCAAATATTCTCGTTCCCTTTGGTTCTAACTGTTCATCTATGATTACCGCTGCGTTATCTGAAAAGCGGATATAGGAACCATCTTTTCTCCTGGTTTCCTTGGTGGTCCTCACCACTACAGCCTTACACACTTCGCTTTTCTTAACTGTCCCTCCCGGAATTGCATCTTTAACCGATACCACGATTATATCTCCGATTCGTGCGTATCTTTTCCTGGTTCCACCTAAAACCCTGAAACATTGCACCACCTTTGCCCCGGTATTATCCGCCACTACTAATTTGGAATATTCCCTGATCATAGCTATTGAAAATCGTTATTAAGCTAATTTACTTTTCTCCAGGATCTCAACCACTCTCCACCGTTTAAGTCTGGATAGAGGTCGGGTCTCCATAAGCTTAACCTTATCACCAGGCTGACATTCATTCTTCTCGTCATGAGCATAAAGCTTCGATGTTCTTTTGATAGTCTTCATATAGACTGGATGCCTTAGAAGTCTATCGACTGCGACAACCACCGTCTTTTTCATACGATTGGAGACGACTTTACCTATTCTTACTTTTCTTTTCTTTCTTTCTGTCATATTTTTCGTTAATGTTTTATTATGTAATTTTTCTCTCTTCCGGAGTAGCAAGCTTTCTTTTACCCAGTATTTCTTCTCTAAGCATGGTATTTACTCGAGCAATATCCCTTCTAATAATTCTCAGTCTTAGTGGGTTATCCAGCTCTTTAGCTGATTTCTGCATCCTTAAATTAAAAAGCTCCTCTTCCAGCTCTTCTCTTTTCTGAATCAGCTCCTCTTTGGTAAGATCTTTTATAGTTGACTTTTTCACAGATGCCTACCTTTATGTCTCTTTTCTCGAGACCATTCTGGTTTTTATTGCAAGTTTATGTGCTGCCAGATTAAGTGCTTTTTTAGCTATCTCAGGAGTTACTCCCTCAAGCTCGAAAAGAATTCTGCCCGGCTTTACCACCGCTACCCAGTATTCGGGATTGCCTTTTCCTTTTCCCATTCGTGTCTCTGCTGGTTTTATGGTAACTGGCTTGTCCGGAAAAATCCTTATCCAGACTTTTCCTCCTCTTTTCAGGAATCGGGTTAAAGCTACCCTGGCAGCTTCGATCTGCCTGTCCGTAACCCAGGCTGCCTCAAGCGCTTTTAATCCATATTCTCCGAAATCTATCTCAAAGCCTCTGGTAGCTTTGCCTCTTCTTTTACCTCTTTGTTGTTTCCTAAATTTTACTCTCTTGGGCATCAACATGCTTCTATCTCCCAAAAATCGCCAGGATATCAAAACCGCTTATCTTGTCTTCTCCTCTTTCTTTTTCTCTTTTTATCCTCAGGAATTTTATCCTCTTTCAGCCTTTCAGGACTCCAGTGAACCCCTTCTACTAATTGAGCATTCTTATCGAGTATTTCCCCCTTAAATATCCATACTTTAACACCGATGGTACCATAGGTAGTATGAGCTGTAGAAGAAGCATAATCGATATCCGCTCTCAGAGTATGCAGAGGAACTCTTCCTTCCATATATTTCTCTGCTCGGGCAATCTCGGCTCCAGCCAGTCTTCCCTTACAGGTTATCTTTATACCCTCAGCTCCCATTTTCATAGAAGAATTAATGGCTTTTTTCATTGCCTTTCGATAGGATATCCTGCTTTCTAGTTGCCGGGCAATGCTATCCGCAACCAGCTTGGAGGAAAGCTCTGGCTTACGCACTTCAATTATATTTATATTTATATCTTTCTGGGTCAGATGCTGCAATTCATCCCTCAATTTATCTACTTCAGCACCTTTTCTTCCTATTACAATACCTGGACGAGCAGTATGTATGTCGATTGTGATCTTCTTGGGTGCTCTGAAAATATCGATGTTTGCTATTCCCGCATGTTCCAATCGAGCCAGGGTATATTTACGGATTAACTGATCTTCCTTTAATTGCTCGGCAAAATTTTTGCTGGCGAACCATCTGGAACTCCACCATTTAACTATTCCTAATCTCAATCCAACAGGATTTGTCTTCTGACCCAAACTATTCTCCTCCTTTATCCTTTAAAAATTCTATCCTTTAGTTTTCCTTGATGACTTTTTCTTCTTCTCTTTACTTTTATCTTTGCCTTTTAATTTAGTTTCCGGTTTAATCTCTTTCTCTTTAACTTTAATTGTCTTTACTTTTTTACTTTTGTCTTCATCCTTATCTGAGACCACAACTGTCAGATGGTTGGTTCTTTTATTGATGCGATAAGCTCTGCCCATGCTGTTTGCTCTGATTCTTTTCATTATCGGACCGCCATCCACGAATATCTTCTTCACGTATAGATCTTCTGCTTTAAGCTTAGTGGTACCTTCCTGGCTTATAGCATTAGCTGTTGCTGATTTCAAGATTTTCTCCAGATATTGAGCTGCATATTTTGGAACAAATCCCAGGATATTTAAAGCCTCCTCCACATTTTTACCTCTGATCAATTCGGTTACTCTTCGCACCTTTCTGGCTGAACCCCTGGAAAACCTTGCTCTGGCAATTGCTTCTGTCATACTTTTTTCCTTTCGCTACTTAAGTGCTGCTGACCTCTCGGTGATTTTACCGGAATGAGCTCTAAAAGTACGGGTAGGTGCAAATTCGCCCAGTTTATGACCAACCATATTCTCAGTTATATAGACCGGTATAAATTTATTTCCGTTATGTATAGCAATCGTATGTCCCACGAATTCAGGTGTAATGGTAGACCTTCGAGACCAGGTTTTGATCACTTTCTTTTCCCCGGATTGGTTCAGTGTATCAATTTTCTTTATCAAATGTTCATCTACAAAAGGACCTTTTTTCAAGGAACGTGTCATAAGTTTAACCTCTTCGTTTAACTATCAAGCTGTCAGAAAGTTTTCTTTTTCGTGTTTTCAGACCTTTAGTCGCTTTACCCCACGGTGTACAGGGATGTCTTCCACCCGATGATTTTCCTTCTCCTCCACCCATAGGATGATCAACTGGATTCATGGCTACACCTCTGACTCTGGGTCTTCTCCCTAACCATCTGCTCCTGCCCGCTTTACCATAAGATATATTCTCATGATCAATGTTGCTTAACTGGCCAATTGTAGCATAACATTCCTGTCTTATCAAACGAATCTCACCCGATGGGAGTCTAAGATGTCCATAATCTCCTTCTTTAGCCATTAACTGAGCCATACTTCCGGCAGTTCTTGCTATCTGACCACCTTTACCTCTTCTCAGCTCGATATTATGGATCATTGTACCTAATGGGATCTTAGATAAGGGCACTGCATTTCCAGACCTGATCTCAACATTCTCACCGGCTATAACTGTATCACCAACCGTAAGCCCCAGGGGAGCTAATATATACCTTTTTTCTCCATCCTTGTAATGTAAAAGAGCAATTCTGGTTGAGCGGTTGGGATCATATTCTATCGATTTAACTTTCGCCGGGATATCAAGCTTGTTTCTTTTAAAATCAATTACCCGATAGAATCTTTTGGAGCCTCCTCCCCTATACCTGCATGTTATTCTACCGAAGTTATTTCTTCCGCCTTTTTTGTTAAGTGGCAGAATAAGTGATTTCTCCGGCTTTCCTCTGGTTATCTCCTCAAAAGTTGGAATAAGCTTGAATCTTAGCCCCGGAGTAACAGGTTTAAATTTCTTTAGTGGCATTTCTTTTTCTCGCTTTTAAATATATATACCTTTAAATCGTATAATCCTGACATTACACGGTTTCAAAAAACTCTATTTTCTCTCCCTTTTTCAACTTAACAATAGCCTTTTTCCAGTTAGGTCTTTTACCCTCATACCTGCCCATTCTCTTAACCTTGCCATGCATAATCATTGTATGTACATCTTCAACTTTAACTTTGAAAACACTCTCCACTGCTTTCTTGATCTCTACTTTATTCGCCTTCAGGTCAACCTTGAAAGCGTATTTATCCTCTCTTGTACGGAGATCCGTACTTTTCTCGGTAACCAGAGGATAAAAAATTATTTTTCTTGCAGGTCTCAACTGGAAAACACCTCCTCTAATTTTTTCAAAGCACTGCTGGTCATCAGAAGATATTCACAGTTAAGAATATCATATGGATTAACAACTGCTGCCGGTTTAAACCTCAGGTTTGCAATGTTCCGAGAGGATTTATAAAGATTATCCTCCCTGTTGACTCCAAGAAGAAGTATTTTGGAACTACTCAGTCCCAAACTACGCAAAAGCCGGGCAATCGTCTTTGAACTTGGTTTCTCCAGATTGATGTTTTCCAGTATCTTTATCCTTTCTTCAGAAGCTTTTGATGAAAAAGTCGATTTTAATGCCAGTTTTGAGATTTTTCCGGGAAGGGTAGTTTTCCAGTTTCTCTTGTAAGGGCCGAAAGTTCTTCCTCCGCCAACCCATATAGGTGAAGTTGTCGAACCTGCTCGGGCTCTGCCTGTTCCCTTTTGTCTCCAGGGTTTTACACCGCCACCCCTCACTTCGGAGCGATTCTTTTTCTCTACTGTTCCCTGCCTCTGATTCGAGAGATATATCTTAACGTATTGGTGCACTGCATTTGCGTTTGGCTTAATCCCAAAAAGTTCAGGCTTAAGTTCCAACTCACCAGTCTTTTTACCTTCGATATTAAATAAATCCGCTTTATTCATATATCTTCAAACTTCTTTTATCTTATTTTCTTTATTAATAAAATAGAGTTTTTCTTACCTGGCACAGCTCCTTTAACCAGAAGGATATTTTTCTCTTCATCCACACCTACTACCTCTAAATTACGAACAGTCACTCTTTCGTTACCCATTCTGCCAGCCATTCTCTGTCCTTTATAGGTACGGGAGGGATACGAGCTTGATCCTACGGAGCCGGGGGCTCTTAATCTGTCTGATTGTCCATGTGTTTTCGGACCTCCACTGAATTTATGCCTTCTAACTACTCCTTGAAAACCTAAGCCTTTTGAGACACCGGTAATATCTACTTTATCACCTACGGAA